>JBILJP010000135.1:0-11667 GCA_044377135.1 Fluviicola sp. | reverse complement strand
AAGAAAAATTGAATCAAATAATCAATTTGACGATTCCGAATTTTCCGATTATGAAATCGAATTAATCGATCGGGTAATTAAAGATTACGGTCGATTTACTTCTACAGAACTAATTGAATTATTGCATGAGACAAATAGTCTTTGGCACCAAATTGTAGTAGAGAAAAAGCTGCAACCCATTTTTGATTCGAATGAAGAATCAACCTCTCCATACTCCATCGATTTGAAAGATGCTATTTCTGATCCGTTCTTAAAAACTATGTTTGACGAGATGCTTGATACGATTGAGTTTCGAGAAGCACTAATGCGTTAAGTTGTATGTATACTCAGAAAAACATTGTATACGTTCTTCGGTATGATTTTGAGAACGACCAAACCATTAAACCAAGATATCTAATTGTAATTGACAACAATAATACGACCTCTTTGGTTCTATCTTTAATCACCTCAAAAGACCATATTCCGGACAACTTAATGAAACATGGTTGTATTAACGAACCAGACAGAATGATTCACTGTCATGTGTTTTTGAGTGAAAAAGTTATTGGGGAAAACGGATTTTCTTTTCCATTAAACAGTTTCATTTATATCAATACATCAACCGTTTTTCAAACGGACTCCCAAAAACTTATTGAGAAGTATCAAGATAAGGTTGAAGTAAAAGATCGTATGACCGATGATGAATTCAGCAATTTGATTTACTGCATCTATAAAAGCAAGTATATTTCCAGAGGAATCAAAAAAATAATAGAAGTTGCTTTAAATGACATTCATAAATAGCTGAATCAGAATTTATCAGAATGAATTCATTCCTCTTTTCGTACCTTCATACCAACTAAAACAGCTGATATGTTTGATTCTGGCCCAAGTTCTTCCATCGCATTGCATCAACTTCCCGATGATTTTTTGAGCGGAAAACCGGCTGAAACTTCAACTCATTTTTATGAAACCAATGATCCTTCCATAAAAAACCAAGTGCAGCTGACACAACATTTGTTCTGTTTGTTGTTACAGGGTCAGAAAACCTTTCATAGCAGCACAACTACCCATCAGATTGATGCGCAATCGATTTTACTGATGCCTCGTGGAAGCGTGCTCATGACGGAAAAAACAACAGATTCTGGAACATACCGAAGTATTCTCTTGTTCTTTTCTACAGCATTTCTGCTTGATTTTTCAGCACGTTATGGATTTTCGACCCAGGGAATGAAAGAACGAAACACTACAGCGATTGTATGGGAAAAAGATGCTTTTATAACGAATTACATTCAATCGCTTGAGTTATTAAAACCGGCTACAATCAGCCCCAACATGCAACAATTAAAGTTGGAAGAATTGCTGTGTTACCTGTTTCAAACCTATCCGGAAACCATGCAGCACTTTTTAGCCGGAGTGGCGCAAGAACAACAGCACATTTCACTCAAACAGGTTGTTAGCGCAAACATCGACAACAATCTTACCATTGAAGAACTGGCATTCCTTTGCAATCAAAGCGTTTCCACCTTTAAGCGCCATTTCACTGAAGCGTACCATACTAGTCCTAAAAAGTACTTTACCGAACACCGCATGCGGAAAGCGCAACAATTGCTGCAATTGTACCAACGACCTTCTGATATTTATCACCTCTTGGGGTACGAGAATTTATCTTCTTTCAGTGCCGAATTCAAAAAACACACCGGTCGATCGCCGAAACAATTTCAACTGGAACTTGACCCAAATTCGACAATTTTAGAGCCGATTGCGTAAGTATATTTCATACTTGATTCCGCAACTTTGCTCAAAAAACATCTTATGAAAAAGAGCATTCTCAGTTTAATCATTCTCATCGCATTCGGTTCCGTTCATGCGCAAACATTCACCTTGAAAAGCGCCGATTTGAGCGGCCAGGCTACCGACAAACAAGTCTTCAATAGTTTCGGTTGCTCGGGACAAAACAGTTCTCCGCAACTTTCGTGGGAAAATGCCCCAGAAGGGACCAAAAGTTTTGCCGTAACCATCTACGATGAAGATGCTCCTACAGGCAGCGGTTGGTGGCATTGGCTCATTTTTGACCTTTCAGCTTCCACTTCCGAACTAAAAACCGGAGCCGGCAACCCCGCGTTGAAACTAGCTCCGGTAGGATCTGTGCAAAGCATGACCGATTTTGGAACTACAGGTTACGGAGGTCCTTGCCCGCCAGAAGGAAGCAAACCGCATCGTTACGTAGTTACCGTTTATGCTTTGAACACCGACAAATTGGGCCTCGATGCAACAACAAACCCCGCTTTGGTCGGATTTATGTTGGAACAACACCTCTTGCAAAAAGCATCTTTGATTTTTTACTATAATCGTTAATCCCATGAAAGCAGGTTATTTGGAAAGCGTCATCAAACAAGTAGAATACTACAAATTATTGGGTGAAAAATCGTTCGATCAATTGACCGATGAGCAACTCTTTTGGCAAGCCAATGAAGCCAGTAACAGCATCGCCACTATTGTAAAGCATCTGAGCGGAAACATGCTGAGTCGCTGGACCGATTTTATGACTACAGACGGTGAAAAAGAGTGGCGCAATCGCGATGCTGAATTTGAAACGGAAACCACTTCTCGTGAAGCCTTAATCCGCCAATGGAACGAAGGTTGGGATTGTTTCTTAAATGCCTTGAACAGTCTTCAGGAGATCGATTTAGAGAAGATCATCTACATCCGAAACATGGGACACACGGTAATGGAAGCCATCAACCGTCAATTGGCGCATTATCCGTACCACGTTGGTCAGATTGTGTTTATTGCCAAGCTGGTTTGCGACGAATCATGGATCTCACTTTCCATCCCGAAAGGCAATTCCAAGGAATACAATTCGGAAAAGTTTTCGCAACCAAAACGCACCGAACATTTTACGGATGAAGTATTGGGAAAGAAAAAAAATCGTGATTAACTTTAGCTCAAATACACTTCACGATGGAAATAACTCCCGAATTCGCAACCGAATTTGTCGCTAGCTGGGCGCAATCATGGAACAGCCATGATATTGTTGCTATATTAAGTCATTATTCCGACGATTTCACCATTACCACTCCAATGGCGGCCAAATTGGTACCGGAAAGCAATGGAACCGTTTCGGGAATTGATGCTGTTAGAAATTACTGGCTCAAAGGTCTCAGCTTGATTCCCGAATTGCATTTTGATGTCAAAGACGTGTTAGTTGGCGTTAATTGCCTCACTATTTATTACATCAATACGGCAACAGGACGAAAATCTGCCGAAAACGTATTTTTTAATGCCGAAGGAAAGGTAAATAAGGCGATTGTGATGTATTCTTAGCAAACAATTTCCACTACTTTTAAGCCGTAAAAGCTCCGTATGTCCAACACATTTTTCGAACAAACATTTTCAAAAACCGATTTTACCAAACACGAGCTTGTAAAGGGTGAATATGAAGCTTGTATGTTTGAAGGATGTGATTTTTCGGGTGTCAATCTTTCCGGATTTCGGTTTGTGCAATGTACGTTTGAAGAATGCAACCTGAGTTTGATTAAATTGGGAAATACCACGTTAAACGACATCACATTTACCGATTGTAAAATGCTTGGTTTTCCGGCAGAACATGCCAATCCGTTTGGGTTGGAAGTTGCTTTTAATCAATGCGTGTTGAATCATGCCTCTTTTTACAAACTCAAGCTGAAGAACACACGCTTTTCGAACTGTAAATTAGAAGAAGTGGACTTTTCGGAGTGCGATTTGAGTGCAGCTGTTTTTGACGAATGTGAGTTAACCGGAGCTACATTCGACCAAACAAACCTCGAAAAAGCCGATTTCAGAACTGCCGTTCGTTATGTAATCAATCCGACAACCAATCGTATCAAGAAAGCCAAGTTTTCCTTGCGTGGAGTAGCGGGATTGTTGACGCAATTCGACATCATAATCGAATGAGTTATGACAGAACTCGAACACTATATTTCTTCCTACTTCGGGATTGCGCAACCGGATGATTTGGTTGCAATTGGTCAATTTTTTCAACCTACCACGCTGAAAAAAGGCAACTATTTTCTGGAAACCGGAAAAGCCTGCAATCAACTCAGTTTCATTCAATCGGGCATGTTGCGCATCTACGTGCAAACCGAAGACAAAGAAGTGACTCAATGGATTTCGACCAAAGGATTTTTTGTGACCGATTTGGCTGGTTTCGTATTTGAAACACCCGCCCGCTGGACCATTCAAGCGCTTTCTGATGTAGAACTGTTCACCATCAACCGGGCAGATTACATCAACATCAGCAAATTGGTTCCGAAATGGCACGAGTTGGAGAAACTCTTCATTGCACGCTGTTTCATCATGCTGGAAGACCGCATTTTCACGCATTTATCCATGACGGCCGAAGAACGCTACAATTTCTTCTTTGAACACAACAAAGAACTCTTTAACCAGGTTCCGTTGCAATACATTGCCTCTATGCTGGGGATGACGCCCGAAACCTTTAGCCGGATTCGTAAAAAACAACTCTTCTGACAGCCTTTATTCGATTATTTTTCTGCGATTATTGTTTGAAATCTTCGTTCGTAATTTTGCGAATTTACGACTGGTTTTTTGGGATGTAAATTCGCAAAATTACGAACACCTTAAAAATGCATCAATCTCATTTTTTTAACGACTCCCACAGCTATTGACCCATTACCCAACATCTCATATCTAAGTTTATTTCTTGATAAATGTCAAGAGCCGAACGCTGTCCATAGCTGAACTTTGTCTCATTCATTTAAACGAACGATTATGAAGTTCTTAAACAGCATTTTATTCATCACCCTTTTAAATTCAACGGCTATGGCAAAAGAAATCAGCACAACAATCATCATCAACGCGACCCCCGAAAAAGTATGGAACATCCTCATGGACTTTGAGAATTATCACACCTGGAATCCGTTTATCATCTCTATTTCGGGGAAAGCGGTAGTTGGAAAAAAAATCGAAGCGCACATGGAGCCTCCCGGTGCAAAAGGAATGACGTTTAAACCGAAAGTATTGGTCTTTGAGCGTGAAAAAGAATTCCGTTGGATCGGACATTTGGGGATTCCCGGATTGTTTGACGGAGAACACCGTTTCCAACTCATCGACAATGGCGACGGTACCACTACTTTTATTCAAAGCGAACGTTTCCGGGGAATATTGATTCCGGTTTTCAAGAAAATGTTGGACGTGAACACCAAAAACGGTTTTATTTCGATGAACGAGCAATTGAAGATCCGGGCGGAACAATAGCAGTTGAAGAGAGAAAACTTGAGACGAAAGACCGTTTACTTTACACGACCTTTCGTCTCAAGTGTACGGTCACCTCAATTGACTACAAACGTAAAGGTCTCACGTTTATCTTTACCCAGATTGGCAAAATGCGTCAGAATATCCGGGTATTGTTGCAGAATTGTAGCATTGTTTAAAAACGTTCCGTCTGCTTGTTTGTTGACCGGAAAAGAAACACGTTCGATTACTTCCTTGTTACAATCGGGCGAAATATTCAAGTCTTTTTTAGGTCCTTCTGCTCCCTGATTGATGTCATGAAACCACGGTGTGTACACAAAAACGCCTGGCTCATTGCACACCAATCCGAGTTTGAATTTATATGTTGAATTCAGGTAATCGTACTCAAAAACCAACCGTTGATCACCGGCATCGTAGGATGAACCGGTTTCTGTAATTAACGTAAACGACGACAGTGCATTACTTAAACTGCTTCCGTTATTCATGATTTTAGAAACCGAAGCTGACAACTCACGAAAATAAAAATCGGTTAGATGAACCGTTTCCTGTTTCTTATTTCCTGAAGCATCTTTGACATTCGCCAAAAAAACATCCGAAACATTCATGTCAACCCAAATTGTATCTCCCACATTGTAAGAAGATTGAACCGGATATAACGTAGCAGGATGCACAAACGAATAAGAGTTAGCGCACTTTTTTCCTTTTATACAACCAGAAACCGCAACTACTGCGGATAATACTAAAATTAAGTTTCTAACCGAAAACGGCTTTTGTGGTGTCATGTTCATAATTGTTCTTTATTAATTTGATGTACATTCATTTCCTGTTTTTTTAATCATGATGCGCCGTTTTACACGAGAAATCAGCGTTTTTTTGTTCTCAGACACATAGAACCATTCATCTGATTCTACCAAACCCTGCACCGTCAATTGATCAATTCCGAAAAAAGCAATCAATCCATCATTCCGCATATCAAATACATACGTTATAGCATTCACAACCGTATCCTTAAACTCGAGCAACACCTGCAAGCGCTCTTTTCCGTAATGAACATTTTCCAACAAAATATTTCCGTTCACAATTTTTTCGGGTGCAGAAGTGCTGCATTGTTGATTAAAAATCACCTTTTTACCTGGTTCAAAAAACTGCAAATCATCAAGTTTCCACTCAGACACATAATGTATTACCGGTTTTTCAATTGTTTGTTGCGCATGACCGCTCACAGTAACTAAAAGAACCATGAAATAGGATTCTATTGTCTTTTGCAATCCGTTAATTAGACCTTTGTGCATCCTGATTTTTTCTGGAGGGGAAATAACAGAAAAAGGACCTTTATTCAAAATGCTCTTTTGCGAAAGCAATTGTTTTTTTTGCCAGTAACAAATCAAGGCTTTTACCAATTTGGAAAAACAACTTCACCGATTTCTCGTTAGTTTTGTTTCACACAGAAAGCGCTATGAATATTCTTGTTACCGGTGGTGCCGGTTTTATCGGTTCACATCTTGTACGTTTGTTGGTCAACAAGTACCCGAGTTACCATATTGTCACCTTTGATGCGTTGACCTATGCCGGCAATCTTTCCAACCTGGAGGATTTGAAAAACGCACCGAATCATACGTTTTTGAAAGGCGATATTACCAATCGGGAAGATATTCGTGGTGCGCTGGAAAACTTCGGGATCACCGATATTATTCATTTAGCCGCCGAATCGCACGTAGATCGTTCAATTGAAGGACCACTGCCGTTTGTTACCACGAATGTTGTGGGCACGGTAAACCTCATGGAAGAAGCACGAAACTATTGGAAAGACCTTGCCGGACATACGTTTTACCATGTTTCAACCGACGAAGTTTTCGGTTCATTGGGCAAAGAAGGCTTTTTCACGGAAGAAACACCGTATGATCCGCGCAGTCCGTATTCGGCTTCAAAAGCGGCATCGGATCATTTTGTAAGCGCTTATTTTCATACCTACGGATTACCGATCAAGCGCTCCAACTGTTCCAATAATTACGGTAGTCATCACCATCCGGAAAAACTCATTCCGCTGATGATCAACAATATTTTGAACCGAAAATCACTTCCTATATACGGCGAAGGTGTGAATGTACGCGATTGGTTGTGGGTGGAAGATCACGCACGGGCCATTGATCTTATTTTTCACGAAGGAAAAGTAGGCTGTAATTACAATATCGGTGGTTGGAACGAATGGCGAAACATTGATTTGGTAAACGAATTATGTGCCATTATGGACGAATTGTTGGATCGCATTCCCGGAGAAAGCGCCGAACTGATCACGTTTGTGAAAGACCGCGCCGGACACGATCAACGTTATGCCATTGATGCCACCAAATTGCACCGCGAATTGGGCTGGAAACCAAGTATTACGTTTGAAGAAGGATTACGCAAAACGGTAAAATGGTACCTCGATAACCAGGCATGGGTTACGGAAGTTACTTCCGGTCATTACCGTGATTATTATAAGAAAATGTACGGAGAGAAGTGATCCGTAAGATCGACTTTTACAAGTCTACTTTGTTATAATAATTTGCTGTACCAATAAATAATTCTCAATTTCTTACTTTTTGCCAAGGCTGAAAAAGTAAGCAAAACATCCTTTTGTGCCATTCGAAGTCGCTTGTGAAAAACGACTCTTTTTGTGTTTTAAGGCCAAAAGTGACAGATCAGGATCTGAAACGCAACACACAGCATATTTGGCAATTTCTGTGCGTTTTAGCGCTTTTGACAAAACACAATAAAACAGCCATTTTTCTTACTTCGCTTCCACGAATTGGCACTTTCCGCAACCAAGGATATCGGAAGAGAGTCCGTTTTTTAGTAACGAATCTTAGATTAATCCAAAAAACCAGTTAAGAATTTGGATTAAACCTATCAACTATAAATCTTAATTCTTTCGAATCTTATCCATGTGCTCTACTTCCATTTTCAGGTACTTGGCCGTATAGCTCTTCTCCGTGTGTTTTTTGATCAACTCTTCCGGTGTTCCGGTACAAACAATATAACCGCCATCGCGACCGCCTTCAGGACCTACATCGATGAGATGATCGGCAACCTTGATGATATCCATGTTGTGTTCGATCACCAAAACGGTATTTCCATCGTTCACTAAACGCTGCAAAACATCTGTCAGCATGCGGATATCTTCAAAGTGCAAACCAGTACTCGGTTCATCCAGAATGTAAATGGTATTTCCGGTGCCGCGTTTGCTCAATTCGCTGGCCAATTTGATGCGTTGCGCTTCACCACCACTAAGTGTTGTAGACGGTTGACCGAGTTTCACATACCCCAACCCAACTGAATTAAGCGTTGTGAGTACACGAGAAATTTTCGGGATGCTTTCAAAGAAAACGGCCGAATCTTCAATGGTCATTTCCAGGACGTCATTGATTGATTTTCCTTTGAACCGTACTTCCAGTGTTTCGCGGTTGTAGCGTTTACCATTGCAGGTTTCGCATTCCACGTAAACATCGGGTAAGAAATTCATTTCGATCACTTTCAAACCACCACCGCCACAGGTTTCACAGCGACCGCCAGCTACGTTAAACGAGAAACGTCCGGCTTTGTATCCACGAATTTGTGCTTCAGGCAAAGAGGCAAACAAACTTCTGATTTCGGTAAATACATTGGTGTACGTAGCAGGATTACTGCGCGGCGTGCGACCGATAGGACTTTGGTCAATTTCAATGACTTTATCTAAATGCTCTAATCCTTCAATGGATTTGTACGGCATCGGTTTTTTTACACCGTTGAAAATGTGCGCATTCAGAATCGGATAAAGTGTGTGGTTGATCAAGGTCGATTTTCCACTACCAGAAACCCCGGTAACACAGGTCAACGTTCCTAACGGAATGGTCAGATCAACATTTTTAAGGTTATTACCCGTTGCTCCTTTTAATTTCAATTGTTTTCCGTTGCCCTTGCGACGCGTTTTCGGCAATGAAATTTCCAATTCGCCCAGCAAGTATTTTGTGGTCATGGAATCGACTGTCACCAATTCATTGAACGGCGCTGCATTAACGATTTGTCCACCGTGAACTCCTGCTCCGGGACCTATATCTACCACAAAATCGGCGGCTTCCATCATTTCACGATCGTGCTCCACCACAATCACCGAATTTCCGGCATCGCGCAAGCGTTTCAGTGAGTTGATCAAACGGGTATTGTCGCGCTGATGCAAACCTATGCTCGGTTCATCCAAAATGTACAACACATTCATGAGTTCCGACCCAATTTGGGTTGCCAAACGAATACGTTGAGCTTCACCACCGGATAAACTTTTGGCCGAGCGGTGCAAAGTAAGGTAGTCCAACCCGACTTCTAAAATGAAACGCACACGAGCACTGATTTCTTTCAAAATCTCGGTACCGATCATGCGTTGATCATTGGTCAAATGGGTATCAATGGTTTCCAACCAGGTTGCCACTTCCTGTAAATCCATCGAAGCTACTTGTCCGATGGTTTTTTCAGCAATGCGGAAATGAAGTGCTTCTTTTTTCAAACGCGCTCCATGACATTCCGGACAAGGAATCCGGTTCATGAAACTTTGTGCCCAACGTTGAATTCCGGCAGTACTTTCTTCGGCATGACGCGCCATAAAGTTGGCCAAACCTTCAAAACGGATGGTTGTATCTTTGGCACCTTGCTCCAACCCTTCATTTCCGTTCAGGATAATGTGAATCAGATCGGGTGAAATATCTTGAATTGGGGTATTGAGTGAGAATCCTTCTTGTTGCAAGAAATTGTCGAGTTTTTCGAAAAACCAATTTTTCTTGTATTCGCCAATCGGAGCCAAACCGCCCTTTTTGATGCTCAATTTCGGGTCCGGGATCACTTTTTCCTGATCAATTTCAGAAACTTCACCCAAACCACTGCAGGTCGGACAAGCTCCGTAAGGTGAATTGAACGAAAACAAACTCGGTTCCGGTTCGGGGTAACTGATTCCTGAAGTCGGACACATCAATAAGCGTGAAAAATGTCGTACTTCACCTGAATCGTAATGCCCCACCATCATGCTTTTGTTTCCGTGTTTCATTGCTGTCACAATGGAATCATACAAGCGCTTGCGGTCGGTAGATTGAATGTGTAAGCGATCAATCACGATTTCAATGTCGTGAATCTTGTAACGATCCAAACGCATTCCACGTTCAATTTCCTGAATTTCGCCATCAACACGAACACGGGTATATCCCATTTTGGCAATTTGCTCAAACAGTTCGCGGTAATGCCCTTTTCGACCTTTGATTTTGGGAGCAAGAATGAGTATTTTCTGATCGTTGAATTGTTCCATGATCAGATCGGTAATTTGATCGTCGGAATACTTCACCATCGGTTCATCGGTCACATAGGAATAGGCCGTTCCGATACGCGCGTAGAGCAATCGCAGGAAATCGTAGATCTCGGTAATGGTTCCCACGGTAGAACGCGGACTACGTGAAACCGTTTTTTGTTCAATACTGATTACGGGACTCAACCCGTCGATTTTCTCTACATCCGGCCGTTCCATTCCACCGAGGAATTGGCGTGCGTAGGAAGAAAAAGTCTCAATGTACCGGCGCTGACCTTCGGCAAAAATGGTATCGAATGCCAGTGACGATTTTCCACTGCCGCTCAGCCCTGTAAACACCACCAGCTTATTCCGTGGAATTGACAAGTGTACATCTTTCAGGTTGTGTTCACGTGCGCCGTAAACATCTATGCTTGGTGTTGAATCGATTTCGCTCATTACAGGTACTCCTTGTACGGTTTTAAATTCTCGTCCTTTGCAGGCAAAAGAATGGTGTATTGTTTCTTTTTCACAGTCAACTTATTCGACTTGAGCCACGGATTGAGTTTTTGAATAATCTTGAAGTTGTATCCTTGCTCGATAGCCCAAGTTGCGATGTTCGGGATGCTTTCGGATACTACAACAGATTTGGTTTTGAAAGGTTCATATAACTGCATTTTATCCGGGTAATAGCCGTAATCTTCGGGGTGTTCAAAAATCAGTTTAATGGCCAGCAAGCGGAAAAAATAGCGCCCTGTTTCGTTGTTTTGGTCGGTATCGAAGTAATGATCGGTTCCCTGCCAAGCCATATCTTGCTGCACACCACCTATGCCACGATTGTACGAAGCCGTTGCCCAAATCCAATCATTGAGGCTATCGTACGAACCTTTAAGGTATTGACAGGCAGCTCGTGTGCTTTTTTCAATATGTAAACGCTCATCTACTTCAGTAGACATTTCCAAATCGTAATTCTTCGCTGTTCCGGGCATAAATTGCCAAAATCCTTGTGCCCCGACCGGAGAAATAGCCTGCACCAACCCACTTTCGATCACAGCCAGGTATTTAAAATCTTCCGGAAGCCCTTCTTCTTTGAGAATGCGTTCAATGGTCGGAAACCAACGATGAGCGCGCTTGAAATAACCGGTAGTAGCGCT
>JBILJP010000487.1:0-3326 GCA_044377135.1 Fluviicola sp. | reverse complement strand
ATTCGAATGAATTCACTGCTTTCTTCAACAGAATTGAAGGTTACAACGGTATGTTCTTTATCCAGCTCCAATAAGTTGGAATATTCGTCTGCTATTTGGTAAAAACGGAATCTTTTCATGAGGTTTGAATTAAAGGCGTTTTAATAATCGATTATGTTTGGTAGCATTGCTCAGAAATAATTGAATACTATTCAGCTCTTTTCTTTTCGCTAATAAATACCGGATCTCTAATAAAGCATACATACCAACACTCGATGTCAATACCATAAAATTTGCTTGTTTGAAGGAGAAAAACTGAAGTAATACAAGTCCAGCCAATAGAATGCCTAGTTGAATGATGTAAAAAGTAATTGCAACCTGGCGGTGGTTATTTCCGGTTTTCAATAAAAGGTGATGGAAGTGATTTTTATCCTTGGTGAATGGCGATTTTCCGTTCATGATTCTACTCAAAAACAATCGAAGCATGTCGATGGAAGGAAGAAGCATCATACAAAATGCTAAAGTCGAACTTGTAGGATCATGATAATCCAGCATGATCAGGAAAGAAATACCCATTAATAATCCGATGAGCAATGAACCTGCATTCCCCATAAACAACTTTGCCGGGTGGAAGTTGAAGGCGAGAAAAATAAGCAGAACTGCGGTCATACAAAGGTGAATACTCGCCAGCTCCCAGTTTCCATGGTACAGAAACAGGCTTCCGAATAGTGTTGTGTTAATAACGGCAATTCCTCCGGCAAGTCCGTCTATTCCGTCAATAAAGTTAAATGCATTGATCAAACCCGCTATCACAATAAATGTAAAGAGTAGTGTAAACAATATCGGTACATTATTGATTCCTAAAATCTCTTGTAAGGCTAAGGAGTTGTAGCCGCTTAAAAAAAGTAATGCAACCAAAACACCTTCAATCATCAATTTTGGCAGAGTCGTTAAATCACGTCGATCATCAATAAATCCAATAATGGAAATGAGGAGTAATGCGCCGGGAATAACCATGGTGTTCCAATCGCTGAAATTGGAAATGCTTGCAACAATGATTCCGATTAAAAAGGTTATTCCGCCGGAAGTAGGAGTGAGACGAATATTCGGTGAGTTATCAATTTGATTTACAGGAAGTTGTTTTTTTAGCGAATACTTGATGAATGCCTGAATAGCAAACCTTGCAGCAACGGCTGAGACAAGTAATTTAAAAACTAAGAGGATGATGAGTGTTGTTTTCATAATCGGGTAAGGTGTGTTATTAAAAAAGTCCTAATGAAGGAAAGGAACGAATCTTTCTGAGTCGCTCTTCTCTGCGAAATAGTTTACTTTGTTCTAGAGCTTTTGTGATCACTTCCATCAATTTGTTGAAGTTGAGTTTGCTCTTTTCCAGGTAATCGAACGCACCGAATTTGAGCGAACGGATGGCAATATTGACGTATTCCTGACCCGACAAAAAGATCACGGGTAAATTCGGGTCTTGTGATTTGATTTCACGCAAAATATCAATTCCGTTTCCATCATCCAGGTAATAATCCAGAATAATTACATCACATTTTTTCAGCGCTTCAAGGCATTCTTGACTGTTGCGTGCAATGATGATTTCTTTTACACCTTCTTCCTCAAAATGCCTCTTGAGGAGTTCAGTCAAAAACGGATCATCATCTACCAGGAGTACACGTAGTTTTTTACGATTCATAGTTTCAGCTTTTTAGTTTTGAAACTATTGAGAAAAAACAGTGCCGATAATGTTAAGTAGTTGTATGATATAGGATTATGTGGTTTTTTACATAGCGAGAATCTCTCTAATGAAGACATTATTCTCATTTTGAGAAAAACGAGCTAAAGGGGAAGTAAACGATTTAAAGAAACGGATGGTAGGCGAATGAAAAGCTTAATTATCAACTACTAACTGGTTTTCTTTCAATAGGAGCACTACTTTTTTCAAAGAGAGCATTAAGTCAGTGGTTTGTTGGGAAAACACCTCAAAAATGGCGTTGCCTGCTTCAACTTTTCGCACCAATTCACGAACGTTGGCGTGTGCCACGTGGTCAATGGAAGGTTTCATGGAATGGGCGATTTTTTGAATGGATTCCTGATCTTTCAATTGCAACAATCGGGGTATTTCTTCCAGGCGTTTTTCGGTTTCCGAAATCATTAGATGAATCATTTTACGCATGAATTGAGCATTGTTATTTGTGTTTTGAACCAACAATGATAAATCAATCCAGTCTGATGCAATCGGCGTTTTTTCAGTAATAGTGGGTAGTATTGATGGTGGTTGTAATCTCAGAGTACGAATAAGAGCTGCTTGCAAGGCTTCTTGCGTATACGGTTTTGATAGAAAATCATTCATTCCTACTTCAAAACATTTTTCGAGTTCTCCTTTTACTGCATTTGCCGTTAGTGCAATAATAGGGGTATCGGATTTAAGTTTATTTCGGATCATCCAAGTAGCTTGTAATCCGTCTAAAACCGGCATTTGCATATCCATTAGTACCACATCGAATGGTTGATGCGTTAGTTTTTCAACCGCTATGGCTCCGTTTTCGGCACAGGTAACTTGTAACTTCCAATTTTCAAGAATGGTTTGGGCCATAAAACGGTTAATTTCATTGTCTTCCACCAACAAAACGCGTTTGTCCTTGAATTGCGATAGATCAAAACTAGATGTGGTTTCAGCCACTGGTTCTTCGGCATGCGCTAGTTCGAGGATAAACTGAAAACAAGATCCTTGACCAACTTCGGAACTTACGGTGAGCTGGCTGTTCATTAATTCTACTAAATCTTTGGCGATGGAAAGCCCCAGACCTGTGCCGCCGAAATTGCGCGTTGTATTGTTTTCAGCCTGAACAAAACTTTCGAAAATGGAAGCCAATTTATCGTTCGGAATTCCAATGCCGGTATCTTTTATAGCAAAACGAATACGATCCGAATTGGTGTTTCGTTTAAGTAATTTTATTTCAATAGATAATTTTCCGTGAGACGTGAATTTGAGTGCATTGTGCAGCAAGTTAGACAAGATGCCACTCAATCGCGTAGGATCAAAGTGGTAAAAACGATTGATCTCCGGATGGATGTTTTGTTCAAAATACAATCCTTTTTCTTCAATTTTTAAATTCCATAACTGAACGGTTTTACAGATAACCGAATGTAAATTTTCAGAAATGATTTCCAATTCCATTTTTCCCGATTCAATTTTTGAGAAATCGAGTAAGTCATTCACAATCGTGAGCAAATTTTGAGAAGAAGTTTCAATTGCTTCGGCATAATTGTGTTGTTTTTCCGTTAATCCGGTGTCATTGAGCAGGTGATTCATGCCGATGATTGCATTGAGCGGAGTACGG
>JBILJP010000486.1:0-3339 GCA_044377135.1 Fluviicola sp. | reverse complement strand
AACAGAAACCGGTCGCGGATGCACATTGATGAGGTCATTGCGTGTAAGCGTGAGTGTTTCAATACAACCTTCCAAGGTGTGTACTTGCAACGTTACCGGATATTGTCCGGGCTGCGTGTAAACATGCATCGGATTGGCTAAGGTGGATGTGCTTCCATCGCCGAAATCCCACAAATAATACAATGGTGTATCCGATGTACACGAATCAATAAACTGAGCCGGAAACGGAACGCATTGTAAGCCGTTCACCAACCCAAAATTGATGGTCGGTTCTTTGAAGACAAATAAAGATGAACTCGCACTTTGACTGCAGGAAAGAAAACTTGCTGTAAGAGTTACGTTGAATTGTCCGGGCTGATTGTAAACCACATTGGAAACATTCAAGGTAGTAGCAGTACTTGGCGTTGCATTCGGACCGAAATTCCAAGAGTAGGTCGTAATGGAAGGACCACTCACATTGCCCACAAAATTGAAGCTATTATCTGTTATACAAAGTGAATCATTATGGGTGAATGACACATTGAGCGGTTCGTAAACAGTAAAAGATTTCTGAATGGTATCCGAACAACCTGCCGATACGGAAGATACCAACGTAACGATGTAAGTTCCGGAAGCAGGGAAGGTAAACGTCGGTTCAAAGGCCGTACTCACATCTGTATTCACGCCTGCAACACCGAAATCCCAATTATAACTGACGGAACCTTGCGAGGTATTATCAAACGTATGGGTGAGTCCGTTACATTCGTAATTTACAGGAAGGTTAAACGATGCCACAGGTTCGGGCAATATGAATACCGAATGCGTAATAGAATCGGTACAAATTCCGAACGTTCCAACCAATTTTACGTCGTGAGAACCTGTTGTACTGAAGTTCACATTATTCACGATACTGCCAGTAGCTGAAGGAATAGAAGCCGACGGGTCGAAATCCCAGGTAAGTGAAGCATTTTGACTTCCTGCTAAAATTTCACCCACAAAATCAACTGAGTTACCGAAGAAACACAATGAATCGTCGTAAGTAAAATCTACTTCAAGCGGATTATTGAAAATAAACGGCATTACTGTAGTATCGCTGCATGGCCACCCCGGATTTACAATCAGCGTCACATTATACGTTCCGGGAGCCGGAAAGGTGTAGGTCGGTTCAAAAGCCGTGCTCACATCGGTTGTGATTCCGGGCACACCAAAATCCCAGGCATAATTTTGTCCGCCCCAGCTTTGGTTATCAAACGTAAAAGTGAGTCCCTGACAATAAGAAACAAACGCCGGAGAGTTCTCCTGATCATTAACAATGGCCTGTAATTCCACAATACAATTTACAACGCGGAATAAAAAATCGCGGGTAGTAGAAGCAATCTGCACACCGTTTCGGTATTCTTTTACGCGAATTCCAATAACGTATAAACCAAGATTATTGGCGTCTACAAATAATTCACCGGTTACAGGATCAATGGTAGTTGTAGATCCGGCACCCAGGGGAACAGCTGCGTTAAAACTTCCTGCCCAGCTTATCAGCGGATAATTCGGCGCGGGTGGCGGAGCCGGAGCGGGATTCAGACTAGTTGCTCCTGCGAAAGGCGTCACTAATTCATACGCCAAGCTGTCACCATCAGGATCGGTGGCACTGTGATCGAAAATCAAATTTTCGTTATTACACAACACCAATGGCGGATAATTGGTAAATCTTGGTGTACTGTTCACCAACGCATTTGAATTGGTTCCCGTTATAAAGGTAGAAAGGGTTAATCCGGTGTCGTCAGGATTATTGAGGTTGGTCACATTTGGGCCGCGACAACAACGCTGATAAGAAGCAGTATATCCACCCGGAGTTGGTGGTAATGTAATAATGGTGGTGTAAATGGCGCGTTCAACACAAATTCCCGAAGGTGGCGTAACGCACGGATTATTAAAAACAACCGGTAAGTTGGTACTACCCGGAAAAGGTACACTGACTTCCTGCACCAATTGATTGTTGGAATTGAAAATCCCCAAGCTAAGTGGACTGTCGTAAGGAGCTCCGGTAGAAGCGCAGTCACGGTAAAGTGCAATGTGGATACGGTACTGATTTCCACCCAGGTAGTCATACCAGATTTCGCCGCCTATAATGTGCGAAGCAAAGACATTCACCGGAATGATCAGGAAGAAAATGCTATACAGTAATAAACGTTTCACAATTGAGTAGACGAATTGTTTGTACAAAAGTTGTGATCTTTCTGCGATAATCGTACCAAAAAACTCAATTATTGATTAAACGGTTCATTTTAAGGAATGAAAGACATTCGAGTCTGATGTTGGATGCTTAATTTTTGATCACACCAAAGGCGGACGCAGTGTTGGATTCTCCTCTTATCTAAAAGATTGCTTCGATAACCAATTTTCCGTCGTTTACTGTCATTGCAGTTCTTAACTGAGTCTCTTCAAAAGCAAGCATCAAAAATCAAGCATCCTTCTAATTGAATAAGTCAAACTCACGAAAGACACGCCCAAACAATTCAATCGGAAAGAGCATTTAGCGAAATGAAAAAAAAAACGCAATTTTAAGGGCTTGATATGAAACAGCTACTCGTATTTTGGTTTTTGACGATCACAATTCCCTTAACAGCTCAGCGTGGGGTAGCAAACTATACGCGTGAAAACGGATTGATTTCAAATCAAATCAGTGATGTGGCCTACGACAATAAAGGTTTTTTGTGGGTTGCCACCGATAAAGGAATCGACCGGTTCGATGGCCAGCGTTTCATTCACTTCCAACATGATCCCGACGATAAAAACACAATCTGCACCAACCGTATCATGCGTATTTCCTTCGATCCGAAAGGGTATGTGTGGGCGGCTACTATGAATGGTGGACTTATCCGCATTTCGACCAAAACCTTGCTGGTGCGCAATTACAAATACCAAAAAGGGAATAAAAAAAGTATTGCAGACAATCGGTCTACGGCTATTTTCATTGACAGCGATCGCGAAACCTGGATTTGTCCGCATTACCGTGGTTTGGATTATTACGATTCCAAACGCGATTGTTTTGTCAATTACCGGCCTACCGATCAATTTCCGAATCTCAATGCGCGAAATGCAGACTTATTTTCATCGGTTATTGAAGACCGCAATGAGAAAGGATTGTTCTGGTGTGCGTCGCTCGACGGTTTATTTTCCTTTAACAAGCGCACCAAAAAATGGAAGCACTTTCCGGTAAAAGAATCTGCCTTTTTGGAAGCGTTCACGCCAATCGGGTTTGAAGGAGCAATGCGGTGCCTGGAGCAAGATGGTAAGGGAAATTTGTACATCGGCACATGGGGCGGAGGATTGTTGTATTTCGATAAAAACCAAGGGTTGTAC
>JBILJP010000485.1:0-3350 GCA_044377135.1 Fluviicola sp. | reverse complement strand
TACACTTCCTTTTCCGGACCATGCATCGATGTAAATCCGGCGTGGATAAACAAGTTGTTTTCTTCATCCACCCAATAATTGCGCATTCGCTGAAAAAAAGCTAGGTGTTCGTTGCGCTCTGCAGGACTACTTAAAGCATAACTCCTTACGGTAGATTCACCACCATGAAATAGCCATACGTCATTTTTCCCTCCGTCAAAAAGCCAATTTTCGCACCATCCATCATGATTGCCTTTAATGAAAATGCAGGTATACGTTTTATCCAGTTCGATCAAATAATCGATCACTTCTTTCGACTGACTCCAACCATCCACATAATCGCCTAAAAAAATCAACCGGTCATTTGGCAATAGATTCACCCGAAACAAAACTTGCTCCAACGCTTTTAATCCACCATGGATATCTCCGATGACTAATTTTCTGCTTTTCATAAACCGGTTCTAAACATAATATCCGTTCTTAAAACGTATTTCACTCCGGCTGTAACCGGCTCTCCGGCGTGTTTGATTCCGTGGTAAAAAATGAGCGCCATTCCTGTTGACGGTTTTACACTGATTGTTTCAAATGTGGTTTCACCGCCTTCAAAATCGTCATTGAGGTATATCAACAGGGTAAAATAACTCGCTTCTTGTTCGTTGCGAACATAGCTCCCGTCAATGTGTTTTTTGAAACGCTGCCCATTCTCGTATTTGTAGAATCGAAACAACTCATTTAATCCGATTGCGCTGGAGTTACCAAACGTTTTTTGCACAAATGGCTCCAAACGCGTCCAGATTTTTTCTGCCAACGGAATGTCGATGAACGTAATGCGCTGGTTGTTGCGAATGCTTTTAAAGTCAACCTGTTTTCCATCGATTTGCACTTTGGCATCTTCGTAGCCTTTCTGCTCACTCCAGATAAGGTAATCGTCACATTCTTGAGGGCTAAGAAAGTGTTCGATGTAAAAAATGTGTTCGTCTACAGCAATCTTTTTCATGATTCAAAATTCAATGTATTCAACGGGGACCTCATCGCACAACCACACACCGTTTTGCGATACATAAAAGGCATAACCATCTTCGTGCATTTGCGGAGCATCAATTTTCAGAATAACGGGCTTGCCTCTTCTGCTTCCAACTTTTACGGCTGTTTCCAAATCTTTACTTAAATGCACATGCAATCGTTGCATCTTTTGCAGCCCACTTTGTTTGATGTTTTCCAGAAATTTCTCCACAGTTCCGTGATACAGAAATCCGGATGGTTTTGTGGGTTCAAATTGCAAATCAACTTGCACGGTATGGCCTTGGTTGGCTCTTATTTTTGTGTAATCATCATTGAACGTAAAGCGTTGTTTGTCGTTTGTGATGACGACTTCTTCCAATGTTTCAAAGTTCAACTTTAGCTGTTTTCGGTTGCATTTTTCAATCAGTTCATCTACATCAACCCAGCCGTTTGAGTCCATTGATAATCCGATTTCTTCGGGTTTGTGCCGTAAAACCAGACTTAAGAATTTGCTGATGCGTTTTAAATCTTCCATGATTATTCATTTAATAAATCCCGGACTTCCATCAAGGCAAAGCCGAGTAAGTTTTCACCTCTCCATTCATTCGGATTGAGTGATTTTGCGTTGTCTTCCGCGAGTCCGATTCCCCAAATGGCATCAACAGGGCTTGCTTCTACCAGCACTTTGTTTTTTGTTTGAATCAGGAAATGTTTCAAGGCTTCGTTTTGCGAAAACTTTAGCCAATTGCCCTGTTTCACCAATTGAAATTTGCGACTATCCCATATTTCCGGATCAAAATTCCGGATTTGCCGACCCAAATCCTTCACATCTTTGGGTGATTCTTTTTGTAGAATGCGATCAAAAACTTCGCGGTCATCAAACAACAATGCCTTTTGTGCCATCATGTAATGCTCGGCGGTTTTATAAACGATTCCGTTTTCTGAAAATTCGGAAGGCCACCATTGGCTCATACACGTTTTAATGATGGAACCGTCTCTGCTGGGCTGATGTCCCCAGAAAAACAAGTAATCAACCGTGAGTTGTGCCTTTAACCAATCAACAGAGTATTTCATGACTCGAAAAGATTATACTGTTTGAAAAAATCGGTTTGTTCGCGATCACTGATAGAGTTGGAACTGCATACCGCTTTGTAACCGGCATCTTTCAACCGTTCGATGGCATTGTAGCTAAAGATTCCGTGTGAAGCAATGAAATACAAATCACCTGCATTCTTCGCTTTGAGCGCTTGAGCCAACTCGATGAACGTTCTTCCACCATCGCAAATATCATCGATTACGATACACGCTTTTCCGTTCAAATCGTCGGTATTGACATCGCTTTTGATGATTTGACCCGTAGACAAATCGCGCACCTTAATTCCGGTAGCAATTTGACCGGTATACCCCATTTTTTCGGCCAGTTTATCTACTTTTTTATACGCCCCGATATCCGGAGAAACCAATGTAAAATCGGTGAGTTTCAATTCATGAATAAAGTGTTTCACCATTTCATGGTTGGCAACATTGGTGCATTTATTTAGCAAAGCAACCGAAACGTCGCTGTGTGCATCAAACACAATCACTTTATTCAGATTCAACGCATTGATTATTCCGGCAACTACTTTGATGGATAACGGCTCTCCCGGCACCATCACCCGGTCTTGTCTGGCATACGGAATGTACGGAATAAACACCTCGATGTGGTTGACATCCATATTGCGCAAGGCATCCACAGCCAAACACAATGTCATGATATCATCGGAAGAATTCAAGCGCGTATTGATGCTAACTGCATCGTTTTCAGAAAACGGAACCAAGAATTTCACGTGGCATTCACCGCCTGAAAAGCGTTTTAATTCTACTGTTTCATTGGATTCAAATAAGCTGATTGTTTTCATAATTTCTAGTATTTAAAGTTCAAAGTGAAATCCTTTTTGTGTTAAGGCAGTGTAGGCGGTTTTATCAAAACTGTAATAGAACGCTGCTTTCCGCGGCACGTTTTGTTCTTTCTCCTCCAGTTGCTTCAACAAGCCCATTCCACCAATTTTCTTGCGGAAGTTGCGTTTGTCGATCGGTGTTTGTAGAATGGCTTCATACAATTGTTGCAGCTGACTCAAGGTGAATTTTTCGTCCAATAACTCAAACCCGATTGGTTGGTAATTCACTTTGCCTTTTAGACGCTCTGCGGCCAATGCAACGATGTCGCTGTGATCAAAACCCAATTCCGGTAAAGTAGAAAGTGTATGCCATTCGGCTTGAATGGTATCTCGACCGGCAACAATGTTGTACTGCGATTTATTCACCAACGCAAAATAGGCCACAGAAACAATTCGTTCTCGCGGATCGCGGTCTACTTTGCTGAAGGTGTA
>JBILJP010000134.1:0-11859 GCA_044377135.1 Fluviicola sp. | reverse complement strand
TCGTAACTGTAGCAGCCATTACATACCGTTATTTCTTGTTTGAAGGACTGATTCACGACCAAAGTATTACTTCTTTCAAAGAATTGAAAAAACTGGGCGATGGATTGATTACTTACCGCATTTTACCTCGCTTGGATGCGCTCATGTTTGGTGTAATGGGTGCTTATTTAATGCATTATTATCCGGCTATTTGGCGTTTGTGGAAATTGCCTGTGCGTGTGTTGCTGTTCATTACCGGTTGGATTGTGTTGTATATGGTAAAACGTGATAATGCAGTCGATTTTGTAATGTACGATGCTGTTTGGTCGCATGTGATCAAGGCAGGATCGGTGTTGATTATGTTACCGTTTTTGTCAACGTTTGTTTTACGGCCCAACTGGTTTACGCGATTTATCACCTTCATCAGTTTGATTTCTTATTCCATGTATCTGGTCAATTGGAAAGTAGTGCTCATCATGATCATGAAAAACGGAATTTATCAGCAGTTTGAAGGACCATGGACGGTAACCGCTCATTGGCAATTGGATTATGCAATGTTCTGGGGAATTACAATCGTACTTTCCTATCTCATTTACAAACTCATCGAAGTGCCGTTTATGAAATTGCGAAAGTAGTATAAGTCTAATCACGCATCTTCTTCAACCCAATTCACCAAAAGATTCATCACCTTGACGAGGTTTTCCGAATTGGCAGTTACTTGCTCCGGACTCTTAAATGAAATCGATTTGCGGGTATCGGTAAACTTTCCTCCCAAGAGCCCGGTAGAATCGTTGATTTTGGCTCCATTTGGAAAAATTAGCAGTATTTCATCCATTTTTCGAAGATGGAATACTACTAAATCTCCTCTGTATGTTTTCGGATCTACATTTTTCAGTTCCCCGGTATAATAAAACGCCGGAGAGTTCCATTTGATGTGTTCGCCGATCTTTGGATGAGCGTTTAGAATAATACCACACAATTCCTTCGCCGCGTTTTTCAACGGGTGATCCAATTGGGCAAAATAAGCTGTTACGGAAGCTGCTGACAAAACGCTGAATTACTTTGTATACAGTTGGAAAAAGCCGTGTGCGGTGTACAAATTGTCTTTCACATCATCGTATTCATACTTTTCACTTGTAGGTGTTACAAGGTAAAAATAGACACCTTCCGTAAGCAATTTACCTCCTTTGTCAAAACCAGTCCAATCGTTTTTGTAGTCATTGTTTTCGTAAACGATATTTCCCCAACGGTTGAAAATGGTCAGCGAAACTTTGTCGTAATCTTCCCAATTGGTAATGATCAACGCATCATTGGTACCATCACCATTGGCGGTCATTACGTTCGGAATAATAAGCGGACATTGATTGTAAACGTTGATCGGAGTAATGTCGATTGATTTACCACAGGCATCGGCTATGATGATATTGAACTGATTCAAATTTGGTTGCACCATGCTTGGATAAATGGTAACGGTATCGTTGTTCGGAAACAAGCCTGGTCCCCAGATATACGTGTAAGGAGGAAGTCCTTTTTGAACATTACACCACAATTGCGCGGTTTCACCTTGATCTGCACAGAAGTTATTCGAATCAAGGTAGGTAACCTCCATATCGAAATAGTCTTGAATGTAAAGAGTGAAGAATGTCGTGTCCGATTGAGTACTATCACAAGCATCTGGTCTGATCAGCATAATGGTAATTGATTCATCGCCTTCCTGGATGTTATCGTGAATTGATGAGACAACCAATGTGTCAGAATAGACTCCAACAGGAATCGTAATATTATTGCCAATAGTGGCATAATCTGTACCGTTTGTAGCGGTTCCGCCAAGTACTACTTCAACATCCAGCACTTCAGTTGTATCTCCACGAGAAATAATTAAATTAACATCACCGCAATCTTCAAGTACTTCAATGGAACCAATAATAGGTTGCCCATTTCCATCTGTCGCTACAATATCAATAGGAACCGTTTCAAGACAATTCACAACCCGATAACCGAACGTTCTGATTTTTGTATTGATCAATACGCCGTTTTTGTATTCTTTTACAGCAATTCCCGCTACATACGTTCCGATGAGGTTAGGCGAGAAAGTCATGATTCCTGTCGTAGGATTGATTGTTATATTGGAACCGACCCCGAAAGGTACTGTTGCCGAGTAACTCGGCGCCCAGGCCACATCTGTATAAGGTGGTGGTGTTTCAATCGGATTGGCATCCAGAGAACTTCCACCTGAAAAAGGTGCTAAAATTTCATAGGCAAGTGAATCGCCGTCGGGGTCAAAAGCCGAGTGATCGAATGTAAGGGTGTTGTTGCTACACAAAACAAGCGGAGGATAATTGATGAAACGAGCCCCTTGATTGTGAATGTCAGTCAATGCACTTCCGGGAACAAATGTGGTTAAGGTAATTCCGTTATCTCCGGGAGTGGTAATGTTATCAATGTTATTGGCCCAGCAACAACGTTGATAGGTAATGTAATATCCGTCTATATCAAATGGCAACGTAACTGTGTCAATGTAAATAGCACGCTCGATACAAATGTCATTCGGAGGTGTTACACACGGATCATCATACACAATTGGCAAAATAGTGCGACTAGTGGTATCCACTGAGAAATCTGACCACAAACTTCCGTTTCCGTAAAAAATACGGTATTGCAACGGGTTGTCGAAGTCGGAGTTTCCAGCTCCGCAATCGCGGTAAATTTCAAATGTAATTTTGTATTGGTTGTTTCCCAATGAATCGTAGTAGATTTCTCCACCCACAATGTGTGTAGCTTTGGCGCTCAAAGAGAATAATACAGTAGTAAAGGCTAACAGAAAGATTTTGAAGCTATTTTTCATGGTGATGTTTTGGGCATTCATGTAACTAAAATACGTTTTTATAAAGGTAATGGTTGCGTGAAGTATGTTTTTTATTCCATTACGTTGCTTTTCGTATCCATTTTAAGATCAGAATAGAAGGAACCCAGCTCAGTATGGCGGCAGTATTGTAGGCAATTTCTCCCATAAAATCTATGCGATAGAATAGATATAAAAGAAGGCGTAAGATGATGGCGGAAGTCAGCAATAGCAACACTTCGCGCATCCAATGTTTGTGAGATTCTAACTCTTTTTTTCGGATTGCTAAATAACCTTGTACAGCAGCAAATGCGCTATAACTTGCCAATAAAAAGAAAATGAGTTTACCAAGTGCTCCACCAAAGGCGTAATAACTCAAAATCCAGCCTGAAGGAACCACCAGCGCAAGTAACAGTATCAAGCTGACCTTCCCTAAAAACCGATGAACGATTGGTGTTCGTTCAACTCTGAAAATCACCAGTAAACTGAATAGTAACAACGCAATCGGAGCAGAGGCAGCATGCACTCCCAAGCCGATGGGAAACCAGTACGAATCGAATAGAGCTTCTTTTCCCAGTAAATAACCACGTGAAAAGTCAGGATTCAAATACGAAACGCCGACCAACGCAATAAAAACGTTGAACGAGTTGAGAAAAAGGAAAAACAGGAGCTTAACCGGCCATAACCATGTAGCGCTGTTCTTCATGTATGTAAGCTTCAGGATTCGACTTCAGTTCTTTTTCGAGTTGTTGGATCAATTGTAGGTTTTTCTTTTCAATCGGCGTAAGCAATCCGTTGACACTCGTGCGTTTTGGTTTGTACCACTTGAATGATTTGAAAACGGCAGTCAATTCCGGATCGGTAAATTTCATTCCGTGTCGTGCGTAAATTTCATTCCGCATGTAAGCCAAATCGGTCAGGGAAACATGATCTGTGTAAATATTGATTGGAACTCCGCCCATATCTTCATCGTAAATTTCAGAATTGGCAATTTCTTCGTCATTCATTCCGTGGGTAAAACAGCCCTTGAAATGCTCTTTGGTAAGCACAATTGCAGCTGTCATTGGGAACAAGCCGTTTCCGAGTGAACTGACTTTTCCGTCTGCTGCAATACTGTAATATTCGTACTTGGTATACCATTGGTAAGGAATTCCACCTATTTCATTTTCAACATAGTTGCGCACTTCAACCACACTATCATTGAGGAATTTCACTTTCGGCGTCGACAATTCATTCGAACACGTGTTCATCAATAAGTAGTTGTCATAGTTGAACAATTCCTTTGAAGCTTTAACGGTGTTTTTGGCGTCGAATGTTGTGAGGAAACGACGGTGTGTTTCAGTACCACGCGCTTCTGCAACGTAGGTGTAAAACGAGCTGAGCATAGAGTAGGTGCTTTCGTTTCGTTTTCGGGTATCTACCACCGTTACATCGATTGAATCTTTCCCGAATTCAGACCATTTTAATCCGCCGGTAAAGGAAATATCCGGAATGAATTGAAGTCGTTTCAGGTAAGAAGGAGAAACAATCATAGCGTAAGCATACGACAAGAAATACTCTTCGTTGAAATAGTCGAAAGGTTCTGTAGAAATCCACATTCCGAATTGTTCGCTTTCCAGGTTATAACGGTAGGTTTTCAGCAAACGGGCATAATTCGGCGCCGGTTGATCATCGGCAAAGGCTTTGGAAGTTCCGTCGGCATAGATTTTATAAAACGAAGCCCCTTTTTGACCGATGGCAATGTATTCCATAATTTTACTCGGATAAATAGCGTCGTATTCTGGTTTAATGACGGTGTTTTTTTCGTAATTGTACAATCCGTACTTGCCGTTTTGCTTCAATTCCATGTAATCGTCTACAATAAACCCGGGATTTCCAATGCGCTCATATTCCATCGGAAGTAATTGATTTCCTTTAGAATCTAGCAATCCGAAGCGCAGTTTTGTCGAAATCTTATTTTCAGCGGCATATACATCCTGTTTGTTTTGAATCAGGAAAAACGTACCACGATATGTATTGGCAAAATAAGGAACGCGTTTGTTTTTCTTTTTCGCCAGTTTATAACCGTTTAAAATCTGATTACTGAAAGGATGTTTGTCGCTTAGTTCAAAGAAACCCAATTCACGCGAAGTCGTATCTTCGCCCGGTTCTGCAACCACATCGGCTGTATCTGGTTTTGAAGTGGCTTCTTCGCCGGAGCAGGCAACAATGATTCCTGCAATCAGCACAACGGTAAAGTAGAGTAGGCTCAAACGCTTATTCATGGTCTGTCGATTTTTGAGTACCAAAATAAGCACAATTTCGATTCGGAATAAGGAGTGTTGATTACTGGTGAAAAGAAATCAAAAAGTGGGAATGGCAACTTGATTTTTCGTAGCGGTTAGTAGAACGAATTTTGATGGTTAATCATTTTTGTTGATTATCTATTTATTGTTTTTCATATATTTTATAATGAATAGGATGTTCTTTTTTTCAAGTGGAGTAAGAAATTTCCAAACGTTTGTGTATTTAGCTTGATACCAATCAAAATCATTGAATAAAGTTGACCATTTTTTATGACGAAATTTACGTCCGTGTCTAGCGTAAATCTCATAGATTATGTATTCTAAATCTGAATTACGCAAATGCTTGAAATGACTATAACTAACTGAATTATTGTTCTGTCTCTTTTCAACAATGTAATATCCGCTTAAATAAGATTCGTTTAACTCGACATTACTAGCCATTGGAAATAGTCCTCTTTTATCAGTACTAATTTTTCCGTTTGGATCAATATGAAAATAACTGTATTGAGTAGCGTGATGGAAGAGTTTGTAACTTGGTAAGAAACTAGTTTGACACTTCATTTCCACCAAATTGTTATCAATGAATTTTGTTGCTGTGTTTCCTTGAAGTTCTTCACAATCCAATACTTTATTTGTTTTAGAAAATGTTGTAAGAAAGCGACGCTCACGTGTCTCTCCTCTTGCAAAAGCGAATCTTCTGTAAAAAGAGGTAATAGTTGATATTCCACCCTTTGATCTTGGTTTGTAGGAAATGATTCCAACATTTAAAGAATCAGGAGATAAAATGTCCCATTCCGTATCATCCATCAGCGTTGCAATCGAATGGATTTTTTCGTAATGAAAGCGCTTCATATAGGATGGAATAAAGATGTTGAAACTTACAGATACGTTTTTCAAATTAGTCTTAGAATTTCGCAATGGATAAGTCGAAATCCATTTTGCGAAATGGTTGCTTTTAAGGTTGAATGGATACTTTGCAAGTAACTCAGCATAGTTCGGTATATGCTCCCAAGAGGCCATTTTTTTTGATGTTCCGTTGTGATATAACTTAAAGAAGATATTCCCTTTTTGACCAATTGCAACATACTCAGACACTCCGCTTGGGTAAATGATATCATAAGTTGGAGGAATGATTTTCTTTGTTTGATAATTGTATAAGCCTATTTTTTCACCTATTCTTAGTTCAACACAATTTTCATTAATAAACCCTGGGTTTCCGATACCATGATATTTATTCTTTAAGAGTGTGTTTCCCTGCTGATCAGCTAGTCCTAAACCCGGAATAGCTTTTCCGTCTGATTCGTCTAAATTTGGTGTTTCCCTGAATGTTAAGAACAGTATTCCTGATGGCGTATTTGCGAATGATTGAATGTGGTTTCCTTGTTTTTTTTTGGCGTGATTATATTGAGCAATGAAATCGTTGGTAAATGGTTTTTCTTTCGAATAAAAAGTGCCTTTTGATTGACTTTCGGCTACTTCACCACAACAAGAAACGATGATTCCTATTATTAATATGATTGAAAAGTAAAGAATAGTTAAGCGATTACTCATTTTTTTAGCTGATTTAAGACCAAAATAAGCACAATTTCGATTCGGAATAAGGAGTGTTGATTACTGGTGAAAAGAAATTATAGTCTGCCACAGATTACCAGATGTTGGACTAAACGATAGCGTATAGTTTTCAAATTGAACTACGGGTTTCCCTTACTATTACGACTATCGGGTAATTATCGAATGACTGTCACAAATCCATGAACCGTTTCGCGAGTTTTGTTTGTTGGAGTGTAAAACAATATGTAGGTGTAAACGCCATCTTGAACAGGTTCACCGCTTGTTGTTTTTCCGTCCCACTCGCGGTTGTCATTATCGAATCGCTTTATTTCATTTCCCCAACGGTTGAAGATGTATCCTTCATCTAATTTCCCACCAAGTAATTCAACCCGGAACGTATCATTGGTAAAATCGCCATCCGGAGTAAACGCATTGGGTACAAAGAGTGAAAATTCTTCATTCTCGCAATACTGTGGCAATTCATCAACCACAATATGGTGAAAAGTGTAGTTGCATCCTTGAGGCGTTTGTTGCTCTTGCGTGTAATCTCCGGCTTCTGTTACCCATTGACCAAATACCAGTACCGAATCGCCGTAGCACAAAGCACTTACTGTTTGGTTGTTAAAGATGGGAATAACAAGAAGAATCACATTGTGCGTACTATCGCAACCGTTGATGTCGGTAAAAGTCTGCGAGTAGGTGTCGGGAGTATTTTCCCAGTTTCCGAAAATCAATACGGAATCTTCGGCACAGAAAGTCATGACTTCTTCTGTTGTTTGCGGAGAGCAGCCGTTTGTTACAACTATTTCAATGCAATCACTTGAGGGACAAGGTGCGGTAATTTGGTAACAAATTTGAAATGTTCCTACTCCAGCAGATTGAGGATCAAATATTCCGTCATTTGAAAGGCATGATACACAATCGTTAGTGCTCCATATACCACCACTGGTTTGGCTTTGTAATTGAACAGAAGAAGAAGTTGTTGTTAACGGTGGAACAAGTTGAATGGTTGGATCATCAGCAGTCAGTCCTGCTTCAATTACGATAGATATTGAACCTGAACAACCAAGTATATTTGACATACTGACACTGTATGTTCCAGGGCATAAACTGTCAATTAAATAAGATGTTTCCCCATTCGACCATAAAACATCGTATGAACCGCCTGGGCTTGGAATATACGCGCCTGCTATTCCATTGCATTCGCCTTCACAACTTTCTGAAACCGAATTTGGAATCAAAACTAAACTATCATTATCTGCAATAATTTCAACTTGGATAGTAGTTGAACATCCGGCATCATCAGTAACGGTTAATATGGTAGTTCCCCCACAAAGACTTATTGCGGTTTCATTTATAGAACCGTTTGACCAATTATAAGTGTATGGGGCAACGCCTCCGGATACTGTTGCTGTGGCTACTGCATTACAAGCAAAACAGGTTGCAACGGTAGATGAAACAGTTACATTCAAACCAGCTGCAATCCCGCACTGTGGATTCATAGAAGCAATCCACGCATCATTGGCCGCGTTGTTCGGATCACCAGGTGTTTCGTTTACGCCAACATCTCCGCTGGTCCAATTGGCTTGAAGATTCCAGTCGTTGGAAGTGTTGTTGGTAAACGAAAAGACTTTACTGGCTGCAGATCCTGCAAAATAAATAATAGCACCGCTTGAGTTGTTTCCCCAGCTAACTGAATGTAAGGGTGTTCCGTTTACGCCAAGATTTGGTATTTGAAAAGAATCATTGGCATTACTCATCGCAACTTGATTCCATGATCCGCCACCTAACGTCCAGCCACCGGCAGGGTAGGTAGAAACGCTTGTATTCGGACTGGTGCTTGTACCTTCTAATAAATTAGAGTTAGCTGGAATGATGACGCGACAGTTTCCATCGCTGAGATTCACGTCATCCGGCGGAAGAGCTCCATTAACATCACTTTCATTGTAAACTACAATATAGGTTCCTTGAGGAACACAACTCCAGAAACTGATATTGGCAAAACGAATAGCGCCGGATGCAATTCCTGTTCCACCACCTGGAGCAAAAAAGCCGTTGTTGTCGTCAATGATTACTCCCCGCAAATCAATACACGGCACTGGTGTTTGACATGTTGGAGTTCCGATCACCACAAATTCAACATACTCCTTAGCGTTCGCGCCTTGAGATACTTCGTTGATAATAAGTTGTTGTGCTTGAGAAGAAAAGCAAAGCAGCGAAACAATGCTGAAAACGATGCGGGATTTCCACATGACGAGTTGTAATAACGAACCTTCAATTGGAATTGGTTTCGGCTACGGTTATTAAAAATCAAACCGGCGTCAAGGATGTCAATTCTAATTGTTGGCGCAAAGATACGTAGACTCTGTTTAACAATTCAAGATTGAAGTGTTAAGATTTAATTATGAATCATTGATGGGGGCAAGAGTTTTTTAAATAGAATTCATTTAATCCTACTGGTCACCAGGTTGTAAGTGTTTCTAACCGTTAGAAACGGCTAAATTTAGGTACTAAAATTCGTAGAGGAAAGAGTATGATGTAAATACGAAATGAATTAAGCAGTAAATTGACTTTTTCTATTCAAAAATCGTAGTAATATTAGGCACGTAAGTGTTTCTAAACATGCCTGAGGCAGTCAGGCGGTTAGAAACTTTTATTTCCAATTGATGCTGAGCTCATTTTTCGGTTCTTTTTCATCAAAAAAAATGACATTACCTAGCATTCTAAATCATGTTTTTCACTAACTTAAATAAGAAAACAACAAGTTATGTGTCAAAAAAATGATTTTTCTCACCGACAATGTGTGATCTGCAACAAACAACTAATCGGACGATCTGATAAGCGTTTCTGTGATATTAAGTGTAAAAATTACTACCACAGCGAGGTACGTAAATCGGTCAAAACCATTGCTTCCGAGACCATGAAAGTCTTAGCGAAAAACATCGTTATCCTTGAAGGCGTTATGGGTGAAGAAAAAAACAGCTGCCTGATTGATACGCTAGCATTGGAACGCCTTGGATTTAGGTTTAATTACATCACAGATGTTGGACAAAAGTATGGAATAACAAACTACAGTGTCTTTGGCTTCAATTACCGGTTTGTGAAAAACAAGCGTGTGGAAATAACAATTGACCGAAAACGAAGTCCCATTTCGCCGTTCATATTTAAGCGCTGGAGTCGGGAGATTTCAGAAACGTCTGTATGATATTCGAATTTGGGTAAATTCACATTAAGATTGACTAAAATCTCATTCATGACAAGGCAGTGAGTGTTTGTAACCGACTGACAGTCATAGTTGTGTCTGTTAACGACTCTGAAAACCATCCAAATACAGCATGAAAACTGAACGGCAGATTTACCCCAAATTCCCCTGAAGTTCTACCAAAGCTGCATATGCACCACTGGTTTTTTCGATCAATTCCTGATGGGTTCCTTGTTCTACTACTTCTCCGTTTTGAATTACCAGAATTTTGTCGGCGTTGCGAATGGTACTCAAGCGGTGAGCAATCACAATTGAAGTGCGGCCTCTCATCAATTTATCCAACGCATCTTGTACTACTTTTTCCGATTCTGAATCAAGTGCCGAAGTTGCTTCGTCTAAAATAAGAATGGTCGGATTTTTAAGAATGGCACGTGCAATAGCAATGCGTTGTTTTTGTCCGCCACTGAGTTGAATTCCACGATCTCCGACTTGGGTGTCATACGCTTCCGGAAATCCGGTGATGAATTCATGCGCATTGGCTTGTTTGGCAGCTTCAATGATTTCTTCTTCGCTTGCTGCAGGTCTACCAAATGCAATGTTTTCGCGCACCGTTCCGGCAAATAGAATGACATCTTGTGGCACAACCGCAATGTGCTCACGCAGATAGGTCAAATCGATGTCAGAACTGACATTCCCATTAAACTCGATGCTTCCTCCCGCCAATTGGTAATAATTGAGCACCAACGATGCAATGGTCGATTTTCCGCCACCGGAAGTACCTACCAATGCCAATGTTTGATTGGAACCGATTTCAAATGAGACATTTTTAAGCACCGTAATGTCTGCACGTTGTGGATAATGAAACGATACATTTTTAAAGGAAATAGCACCATTGATCTCTGGCTTGGTAGTTCCCGTAAACAATTCCTGCTCACTCGTTTCTGAAATCAGATCCATCAGTTTTTCGGTAGCTCCGATCGATTTTTGAATGTTGGAATAAAAATCGGGAAGTGAACCGATACTCGCAGCTATGATCATTGTCATCATTAAGAACGAATACAAATCGCCTTGCACCAAAGCCGGATTGGGTCCTTGAGTCATCAGTAAGCCTTGCCAAACAATGAATACGATGGCACCGAACATGCAGAAAACGATAAACGAAATAAACAATCCACGCCAAAGACCGCTTTTGATATTCAGTCGACGAATTTCGTTAATGGCAGATTTAAAACGACCAATTAAGAATGTTTCGTTGGTAAATGCTTTGATATTGCCGATTCCCATCATTGCTTCTTCAGCAATGGCATTGGATTTTGCTGTTTGGTCTTGTGCTTCATTCGATAATCGCTTGATAAATCGACCGAAGAATACGGCAATCAACGCAATCACCGGAACCGTTGCGAGCATGATGAGTGCCAATTTCCAGGAAATAAAACCCAAAATGAGAATTCCACCTACAATCATTACAATCTGTCTGAAAAACTCAGCAATAGTTGTGCGAAGGGTTTCCTGAATTTGAGTAATGTCGGCAGATAAACGACTGGTGAGTTCTCCAACGGTATTGCGGTTGTAGAAATCCATTGGTAAATGAAGCAATCGATTGAAAACATCTGTACGTAAATCACGTAATGCATTTTCAGTAACATTGGTAAACAACACTACCCGGAAATAACTAAAAATAGATTGTGCGCCAAACAAAATGAACAATGCCAGCGCTACCGTATTAACATTTGAAAGATCAATGGCCTTTACGGCTTCAGACATTGAGGTTTTTGCTCCACTTCCGGTTCCTAGTAATTGACCTAATAAAACAGGGAAAATTAACCCGGCTGAAGTCGATAATACAAGGAAAATCCAACCGATTAAAAAGCTTATTCGGTAAGGTTTAAGGTAAGAGAAGATGCGTCGTGCCTTTTTATAACTGTCGCGAGTGAGTTGTACTTTTTCTTTCTTGACCTTTTTTGGACGCAACATAATATTCCTAAATTTGTGGTACAAAA
>JBILJP010000133.1:0-11912 GCA_044377135.1 Fluviicola sp. | reverse complement strand
TTGAGGTACTTCAAGTCACCACTCATAACCATACGCTTGTTGTCGTTGTCCCACAATCCGTCAATAAACACATCGCCTATCGGTTCATTTTCAATCACCAATGCTTCTACTTCCAGCGCTCCTTCGGCTTTAAATGTGGTAAACGGTGTACGCAACTTCACATCACCACTCACATTTCCTTCTATTGCAACGTCAGAATGGATAAAGGAGGAGAATTCATTGAGGTGAATATCGTTCAGGTTTAACGTAACCGTATCTTCCGCTTGGTCGGATAGTCTTCCGTTGATCGCGATAAACTGCACATCTCGTTCCAACACGAGGTGATCAATATTCAAACTATTTTCTTCATAAACCAATCGGGAAGAGTTCTGAATTTCCCACAATTGATTTTTCACTGAGAACGAAGATGGCTTGAGTTTTACGTCAATTCTTCCTCTTTCTGCCAGAGTGGTTTTCCAAACAAATTTAGCCGGATTCGCCAGGTTTTCGTTCCATTTAATGACCGAATTGTAACTATTTTCCTTTCCGTCAATCATCAAATCCACATTGTTCACAAACAAGGAATCACTCAGGGAAAATGTTCCGGCATCCAGATCCGTCTTCACAACTCCAGCGGCCAATGATTGAGTCATTTTCAGGTTCCTTACGATAATACTATCGTACATGATTTCACCCGATTCGAGGTAAATGCTGTCTTCCTGTTGGGTGGCATCGTAATGTACAAAGAGATCGGTACCGCTCGAAATAGCCAAATCAGGAGCAAAAATGCGCAAGACTTCAGATGCGTTCAAAACGTTGACTTCCAAATCGAAAAAGGAATTGTCTCTGGCTTTTGAGGGAAACGGTTGGTATTGGAAATAAGCCGATAACGGTTTCGATAAGAGGTTATTGATTGAGTTGGCAATATAAGTCGGATTCACTTTTCCTGTCAAGGTAACATTTGCCACACCGCTTCTTATTTCTACGCGATCTTTCTGAATGCCTCGCACAAGGGTCATTTCCATATTTGGAATAACGATCGCATTGCTATCTTCCCGATAATCAAGATTATCTAAACTAATTGAACCACTGTAGTTGGACAAGTCGGTTCCTTTGAGGTTGATCGTGAAATCGGTAATCAGACTCGTGTTCGGATTGTCAGTGAAATGCAGCATCCCCAAATCGGCCTTGGGCATCTGAAGCGTAAACGCCAATGTCCGTCCTTTGTTCAGGTCGATGTATCCGTCAAAAACCAGTTGCAAGTGCGGATCATTGACATCGATGTGCGCATCAAATACCTTGTTGATATACGAACCTTCGTTGACGGTGATGTTGGAATATGTGTATCCGTTGAATCGGCAGGAATTGATAACCCCATCGAGTTTTGTAAGTCGAATCACATCTTTTTGGCCCACCACACCGCTCATAAACAACGAACCTTTCACATTTCCGTACATCGGGTCGTTGATGAATTTGGCGAGGTTAAAACTATCGATGGCTACGTCGTAACTACTGTTGGCCGAACGCTCAAACGCATAACCGCCTTCTTTTAGTTCGCTAAACAACAAGCCGTTGTCGAGGTGAACCGTTCCGAGCTGTGTGCGCAATTGCCGGCTCGACATCACAAATTGCGACCAATAGCCGATCAAATCGAGTTTTTTGACCTCAAAATAGCCCAAACGCTCAATCATCGGGTCAAACGAAAGGAACTTTTCTACCGCTCTATCGGGCAAACGCAACGCTTTTACGTCGTTTAAATCGATGTAAGCGTAGGTGATTTTTTCTTTCAAAAACGATCCGTCGAGCGAGTTAAAATCGGGCAGTAGCAAATCGCCGCGAAGAATGGTGCGTTCACCTGTCCGCAGGTCAATGTCGTTGATTTTTAAGTTTTTTACTTTCTGGTGCAATCCGGCACGGAGATACACTTTTTGGTACATTCCCTTCAAAGCCGGAGCAAAGTAGGAAACATCAACCATGCTCACTTCGCTGGAATCGATCATGGCATCGAAGGTCACGCTGTCTTCAAACGAACGTACATCGCTCAAACCCGTCATGCGCATGTTGAACCGCTGGGCGTAAACACTGGAACGGGAAGTATTGATCTTTACATTGCTGAGCAAAATACCGCGGTAACCGATCAAACAACGGGCTTTTAACCGATGGAGAACAATGCCGCATTTTTCTCGTGCACTCAGCTTTTCCAGGTTAAAGGCAAAACTTTCCCCATCCGACTCAAACTCATTGGCATGAAGAACTACGTTTTTGAATCCGAGGTGATCATAGTCCATCCCGTATTCGTTGTAGCTTTTGCGGTAATCGTCATACGTAATATCTACCTGATCGATGTCAAGGGATTTTACCGTAACCTCCATCGGTTTTGAATTCGACGATTTAGACTCCGAGCTAAAATAATCGGCGATGAAAGCGTAGTTGTAATCTCCCTTGATCGAATCGCGGCTGATTCCCACACGACCTTTGTTCAAGGCTATGTTGCGAAGGGTCATTTTATTGGTGGTCAGATTCAGCGATTGCAAGGTCACATCAATTGATCCGAGCGAAGCAAGCGTATCACCGTCCAAATCGCGCACAAATACGTCGTCTAGTGAAAGGCGATCGAAGAAGTAAATATCTACCTTGCCGATGTGGAGTTCGGTCTCCAATTCTTTCGACAAATAATTGGTGGCCAATTCGGCCAAATAGGTTTGAAATGTACTGGTGCGAATGGCGAACGCAATGGCAATTATTAGGATCAACGACCACTCGAGAGTACTCCCAATTATTTTAGCCAGTATTTTCAGTAATTTCGCCATGCGTAATACACAAAATTAACAAAAGTTGAGTCACAAACCCCTCCTCATTTTAGGAATCGAATCATCTTGCGATGATACTTCGGCCGCGGTTATCAAAAATGACGCCATTTTATCGAATGTCATTGCAGGTCAGGAAGTACATCGCCTCTACGGAGGCGTGGTTCCCGAATTGGCGTCGCGGGCACATCAGCAACAAATCATTCCGGTAGTACATGCCGCGCTTACCAAGGCAGGCGTTGGTTTACAGGATCTTGACGCCATTGCGTTTACGCGTGGCCCGGGATTATTGGGATCGCTCGTTGTGGGAACTTCCTTTGCAAAAGCAACAGCCCTGGCGCTTGGAATTCCACTGCTGGATGTGAATCACATGCACGGTCATATTTTAGCACATTTTATCAATGAAGGACAAGAAATGCCGGCATTTCCCTTCATTTGTCTCACCGTTTCGGGCGGACATACGCAATTAGTACTCGTTCGCGACTACCTCGATATGGAAATTATCGGCACCACAATTGACGATGCTGCCGGTGAAGCATTCGATAAAACGGCCAAATTAATCGGTTTCCCCTACCCGGGAGGACCACTTATTGACAAGGCAGCAAAGGATGGAAATCCGGATGCATTTGCCTTTTCGAAACCCCAAATTGCGGGATACAATTACAGCTTTAGCGGATTGAAAACATCGGTGCTTTACTTTTTGCAGAAAAAGGTAAAAGAAAACCCCGATTTCATTACCGAAAACACCAACGATATTTGTGCTTCGGTGCAACAAGCCATTTTGGATATTCTATTCAAAAAACTGATCCTTGCTGCGAAGGACCTAAACATTACCGACATTGCCATTGCAGGTGGTGTTTCTGCCAACTCGGGCTTACGCAATCGGTTGAAAGAAGAAGGTGAAAAACGCGGCTGGCGGGTCTTTATCCCGAAATTTGAATACTGTACCGACAACGCTGCCATGATTGCCATTACAGGCACTTTTCTGTACGAAAAAGGACAATTTACCGATCAATCTGTGAGTGCACTGGCGCGCTTGCCATTTACACCGCAACGATGAATCAACTGCTCCCACCCGATTTTGTAACGCGTGTAGAACAAGATCCCTTTTTGGGGAATTCTCTGTTGGAAGCTTTGGCCACCGAACCACCAACGTCTATTCGCCGGAATCCGTGGAAACAAGTTGCTGAGTTACCCGTTGACCGTGCTATTCCGTGGTCGGAAAACGGCTATTTTCTTTCCGAACGTCCGTTGTTTACACTCGACCCCTTGTTTCATGCCGGAAGTTATTATCCGCAAGAAGCTGGTTCGCAGTTGCTCGATGCTGTTTTGAAAGCCCTTCCGTTGCCTGCAGAACCTGTAATTCTGGATTTGTGTGCTGCGCCGGGTGGAAAAAGCACCTTGATCGCCTCCTTTTTGAACAATAGCGGTTTATTGGTGAGTAATGAAGTCATTCAGACACGGGCTAAAATTTTGAAGGAAAACCTCACCAAGTGGGGCGCCACCAATACCCTGGTTACCAACAACGATCCGGCCGATTTTGCCAGAGTGCCCAATACGTTCGACTGCATTGTGGTAGACGCGCCCTGTTCGGGTGAAGGTATGTTTCGCAAAGACCACGCAGCCCGCAACGAATGGTCGCAAAACAACGTGGATTTGTGTGCAGCCCGTCAGCGAAGAATTGTGATGGATGTGTGGGATAGTTTGAATCCGGGTGGATTTTTGGTGTATTCAACCTGTACGTTCAACAGCCAGGAAAACGAAGAAAACGTGGCCTGGTTTGCCCGCGAATCGGATGCCGAAATTGTACACCTTCCGTTGTCTTTTGTGAAACCGGATCGCTCTCAAACCGGTTGGTACGCGTTGCCGAATGAATTGGATACGGAAGGGTTTTATTTAGCGGTTTTGCGTAAACCCGAGAATAACTCAGCCAGGAAAAAACCGGCAAAGAACCCAAAATTACAGCTACTGAAAGATCATTCGTTTGCATTGCCATTCATTACCGACAACGATCTTTCACTGATTCAATGGCAAGATTACGTTTTTGCCCTTCCAAGTGCGTTTGAAGAAACGGCTTTTTACCTGCATCAGCAATTGCGGGTGATTAAATTGGGAACCGAATTGGGCGAAGTAGCCCGCAAAGGATTGATTCCACACGAAGCCCTGGCGTTGAATCCGTTTATTCGCAATCCGGAATTATCCAAGATCGACCTGTCGCGCGACCAAGCGCTTTCCTATTTGCACGGTGACACCTTTCAACTGGAAGGAGCGCACGGTTTTCAACTCATGACCTATCAAAACGAACCCTTAGGTTGGATCAAGCATTTGGGAAATCGCTTCAATAATTTGTATCCGAAAGAATGGCGGATCAGGATGGACGTTAAATAATTTTGAATGCAGAATTATGAATTATGAATGAGGCTTTTGGGGGAAACACAATTCCTGAAACCTATTTTAGATTAATTCTGAATTCATCATTCTTAATTCAGAATTGCTCTAAAGCATCACATTATTATACGGCTCCAATTTCGGTGGTAAATCTGTTTCGCCCAACATTTCCAGAATATCGATTTCAATATTGCGGCAAATGGTAGAGATCGGCGTATCGTTCAAGCCGTTGTCGAACGGATTCTCACTGGCTTCACCGATTTGTTCCATAGTCATAAAAACCCATGAAATAAGGGTTGTAAACGGAATGGTGAGCCAAATGCCGTATTCACCGAATTTGCTCATTTCATTGATCAATCCGAATGGCAATAACAGGATGAATAAGTTCACGAAAATGCGGCTAAACAAACTGTATTGACGAAACAAGGGAGTGGTTTTAATGCGTTCGCAACCGCCTTGCAGATCGTATAACTCACCCAATAAACGTGTCAAATCACTGTGTTCGTATTCGTCGATGATGCCATCGCGTTTGAGTTTCAAAACGGTAACAAACTGCGACTTCAATGCCAGGTTGGCAATATTTCCTTTGTGTTTGATTTGCTCGAACAGCTCTTTTTTGTCCATGTGATCAAACAACGCTTCAATGGCCGCATCAAACTCCTTTACCTCATCTGAAGCCGAAATTACTTGTCGGTGATAATCCTCACGATTGGTAGCCCACGGAATGGTTTTACGCAACTGCAAACGCACAATGTTGATGTAGGCAATGTGTTTCTGCATAATGGATTTGCGCACTTCTTTGTCGTCGATTAGTGAAATAACAGAAGCTGTAAGCGTGCGACTCACATTGGTAAATCCTCCCCACAATTGCCGTGCTTCCCACAAACGATCATAGGCTTGGTTGTTTTTAAAACCAATGTAAAAAGCAACTGCCGTACCGATGGTAGCCACCGGCAAAAACGGAATGGCAATGAATTTCCAGTGCAATAATTGATAAACGCAGGTCACTGCAGAACTGAGAATGGCTGTTTTGATGATGTTTTTTCGAGCAAAAACCCACATGGCGTGGATGCCCATTTTTTTTCCGATGTACATTTGTCTGTTGCGTTAAATCCGATATTGAGGTGACAAATGTAAAAATTTACCACAGTATCAGCGAGTTGATTTGAAAGGAAAGATGGAGTGAGAAACTCAGAGAACTCAATAACTCAATAACTCAATAACTTGTTTCCTATTTATTTTCACTTCAGGCTTTCTTCACCGGCCGGTAAAACGTCATGGTTCCCTTGGTTTTATTGGCAAGATTAAAATCAGACACGCCCATTTTACGACCGAATTGACCGGTATTTTGGTGAATCAGTTCCAAATCGCCGGGACCATTGACTTTATAAACAATAGCCGTGTGCTGGTAAAACGATTCGGAATAACTACCATTTTCCGTTTTCACTTCCATCTCCACTTTGTCGAATTGCACGATGTCTCCGGGTTGAATGCATTCGGTGGTGATATCGATTACACGCCCGAAAACGTACAATCCGTCCCATTCTGCTTTTACGGTATTCAAGGCCAGTTCGGCTGCGTCCCAACATTCCCCACGACCAATTTTCTTTCCGATATATGGTTTCAGAACATCAACAATGGCTTGATTGAGCGCAGGAACGTCATTACAAGGAGCCGCAATCTTTTGCGCGCCGGCAAATGAACAGATCAACAGAAAACAGAAGAGAAGTTTCATAACCTTTAATTGTGATGAGTTCGTAACAAAAACAATGCCTAGTCTAAATTATGAATTGAAAATGTAAAATTGAAAAGAAGAATTACCCCCTTTTCAATTTTACATTTTCAATTGCTACAGCGCTATTTGATACTGCAGCACCATCATTCCTTTTCGGTTCTTTTGCACGTATTCTCCGGCAGAATTGGCTTCAAAAACCGGTCGTGATTGATAATTCAGGGACAATTTTCCGGTGTGTGTGCCGTGAATGAGCCAGTTTACACCACCTTCAAACATGATCATCGGATCAGACAATTTTTTCAGTTGCGAATATTGAACGGAAGCGTACGGTTGCAACGTTCCGTTTTCGCCCAACAAACCGTCTTTGAATTTGTAGCCGACTTGGGTAAATACCGTTTGTCCGGTTCCAATCATAGGGAAAGCAACTCCCGCACCGTTGTAGGTAGCACCTGTGCCTGTTCCCGTCGCCGGATTCATGACACCGCTGTTGCGCACATAATTCGGCCCCAAATCAAAATCATTGAACGCCACATAAGCCGTTACCGCGCTTCCTTTTTTGTTGACAGGCATGTCTAAAAACACATCTGCGCCCAACAATAACATATCTGTACTCGTAGTATCACCCGCAGAATTCAGGTACCACATAGCATCTTTTTGGTGAATAAATCCTGCACCGAGGTTCAAGATTTTCTTTTTACCCAGGTACGTTCCTGTTGTATAGGGCAAGGTGTTGTTTTCTTTGTCGAAGAATTGCCAGAATAGATATGCCTGCGATTGCAATTTCGGTGCTGCCATAGAGAAATTGGCATCGGTAGAAATAGCAGGCAATGTTACGTAAGAATTTTGCGCAGCCATCGGCGATGTGATCGCTGCACGGTAATCCAATTTCCCGATCTGACCTTTGGCGTAAATGGACAATTTTCGGAGAAACTGATCGGTAACGCCATTGGTAACCTGTTGGTAAAGCGGTGCATCCACGCTCAAAATAGAACCAACTGCCGGCGATGCGTAACGCGACATACCACTCCAGCCGGTCAATCCTGTTCCCAAACTCAATTGCGGCGCTACTTTGTACTCAACGATCGCGTCGTGAAAAAAGGCTCCTGTATTGCGTTTTGAGAGGAAATTAAAGTTATTTTGTCCGAACTGGGTGTAGAAAAAGATGCGGTCAGTTAGTTGGGTCCACACCGAGAAACGCAACCGGCGAATACCGATATCCGAATAATTAGTGACCGGCGTATCGTAGATTTTCGACCCCGGATTCATATCCGAGTAGCGAGCCCACATCTGTGCCACAGCCGTTGCTTTGATGTAATGCGACCCCGAAGCATTGAATTTATACTTGAATTCGGGAATGACGAGTTTAGAAGTGTCTTTCCAGCTTTTTTGAACGGGTACTACTTCAGAATCACAACTGAATTTGGGAATGACCAGTTTGGATGTGTCGTTCCAGTTTTTTTGAGCTGTTAATCCTTGTGAAAGGCATACAGCTATGGCGCTTAATGCGATTTGAAATTTCATGATGTAATGATTTAATGAACTAAAAAATGATCGAACTGCAATTAAGCAATGGGACCATCAATTTTGAGTTGCTGATACATCATCCACTTGGGAAGTATTTTTCCTTTTTTCCCGCAAACAGAAACAGGAAGTTGTGTTTCTCGGTTTTCAGCAAACTGATGCTCGGTTTTACGACTTTCAAATGTCAGGTAACAATCACCACCACCGCCGAAGAGTTCATTATCGTTGTCATCATCGGCATCGCATTCAGCCAATTGCTCGGTAAGCGCTTTTTTATCCGTTTGAGATTGCGGTTTGCGTTTCTCGAAAAACCCTACAAATACCAATGCAATCGTGGTCAGAACGAGTAAACGATGGATTGGTAACATGGATTTTTGAATCATACCTGCGAATGTACAGCTAGTTAACCGGAAATCGGAATTCAAGTTGTTAAAACTTTCGAATTTACCACAAAGGCACAAAGCTTTTTTGATGAACGCAACTTGTTAAGGACACAAAGGTGTTCTACCTAAATCACCTTCGTGATCGTAATAAGATTGGTTCTTTTTCTTTGGAGCAAAAGTTAGTCCCGACATTTGAACTGCGTTTTTCAATTCCACCGAAATCACCTTTGTGATCTTTTAACACGTCAAACTTGTCTATCTTCTTTGTGCCTTTGTGTTGAAAAAAAAAGAACCGAAATCTATCCTCCAGAGAAGCCCCTTACTTCCGAAACAATTCCACCATCGGTTTTCCTGTCATGGCATTGGGGCGTTGCACTTGCAATAAATGAATTACCGTAGCCGAAATGTCTACAATTTCATAAGCCGTAAATACTTCTTGCGCCGGAATATCAGCTCCGTAAAACAATACCGGAACGTGCGTATCGTAGTTGAATGCCGATCCGTGACTGGTTCCTTTGCGAGCGCGTTCGCTGTCTACAGACTTGTCTAGATAACCAGGCTGCAACAAGTAAATCACTTCACCGCTACGTTCGGCATCGTATCCTTTTCGCACCATTTCAATCCAGTTATCGCCTGTGGTGCCTGATTGCAATTGCGTTTGTGTATACACCGCTTTCACGCCGTTCCATAACCGAATTTGTTCTTGAATGAAGGTTAAAAATTGTGGTTTTAATTCACTGGAAACATACTCCGATTTAAGGTACACATTGTTGTTTTCGATTCTGTCGATGATATCTGTTTGAAACTCGGAAATGGATGCTTTGCGTAAGTCTGACAACAAGGTATCCTCAAACACATAACCGCCCGGCAATTGATGATCGGTTAAGTATTGTGGCACAGGAACCACAGCATGATCGGCAGTGAGGAAAAACACATAATTCCCCTTCCCTACTTGTTTATCAAGTGCAGACAGCAATCGCGCAATTTCCAAATCCAGGCGCAGGTACATGTCTTCCATTTCCAGAGAATACGGCCCGAATGCATGACCGGCAATATCAGGTGTAGAAAAACTAATGGTGAGCATGTCTACCACGTCGTCTTTTCCGAGTTGCTCGCTTTGCAGCGATTGAATGGCAAAATCGGCCAGGTATGTATTGGCAAAAGGCAACACCGTAAAGGTTTCCAATTGTTTTTCAGGCGCCAGTTGCGTAAAGTTGTAAGGGAAGGTTGCACTTGTTTTTCCGCCGATCAATTGCTCATAAGGAGAATCGTCAAAGCTTCCGTAAGTATAAGTGTCTTGCGGTTTCAAGAGATTCCATTCTTGGTTTAAGTAGGTTTGAATTGGGTGAGCAACATGAAAGTCATCTACCCATTTTGGCAATTGCGTGGTGTAAAACGAACTGGTAATGAATTTTCCGGTAGCGTAATCGTACCAATATGCACCGTTGGGCATGTGTCCGCCGGGTAAAATAGCACTGCGATCTTTGATGGAAACACTCACCACTTTTCCTTCGGGATAGGTCAATTTCAACTGATCGGTGATGGTATTTGCCCGCAGAAAGTGAGGCGAACATTTTCCGTAATCACTAACTGTTCCAACAGAAGTCATGGTAGTATCCGAAACACAATTGATGACTTTGTTATAAGGCCGGTGAAACCAATCATTGGCAACAATACCGTGATTGGCAGGAGTGGTACCGGTATAAACCGATGCGTGGCCGGGACCGGTGTAGGTAGGAACATAATTGTAGGTCACATTTCTGAAATGCGTTCCTTTGGTCATGAGTTTGTTGAATCCGTTTTTCCCGAATTGTTCATTGAAACGGTACAAATAATCGTAACACATTTGGTCAACCACAACGCCCACAACCAACTTGGGTTGCTGCTGTTGTGCAGTTGCGTTAAAAACCGAAAAAAGACTGAAAAACAGCAGGATTGCAAGCAATTTCATGTGTTGAATTTGAAGATGTGCAACAAAACTAATGGTTGATCGGGATAAATAGCGAAATTTGCAATGAAATTTTAGTGAACATGCTTGGATTAAAGTTACCAACCGACCCGCGCTGGGTAAACATCGTAGAAAAAAACATTCAGGAAATTCTGATCGATCATGCGTATTGTGAGCAAAAAGCAGCCACAAATGCCATTACCATTATCGTGAAGTTTCCGGAATATCCGGATGTGGTGCAGGCAATGACCGATTTGTGTCGCGAAGAAATGGAACATTTCGGAATGGTGCACACCAAGCTCATTGAACGCGGTTATGAATTGGGAATTGAGCGCAAAGATGCTTACGTAAATGATTTGTTGGAATACTTGAAACAAACCTATCCGGGCGATTCGCGCGTGAGTTTTTTTGTAAACCGCATGTTGTTTTCTGCTATGATTGAAGCCAGAAGTTGTGAGCGTTTCCGATTACTATCCGAAGAAATCAACGACGAAGATTTGCGTATTTTTTACCGCAGTTTGATGGAAAGCGAAGCCAGACATTACACCAGTTTTTTGCAGTTTGCCCGCAAATACGGCGAAGGTATTGATGTAGAAGCGCGTTGGCAGGATTTCCTTTTATTTGAAGCCACATTGATGGATAAATACGGGAAAGAAGAGACGATACACGGGTAGGTCAATGTTGAATTTTTGATGCTTGATTTTTGATGAGATTTCAGGTAGAAGCATAATTACGGCAGTTTAATTGAAAATGTAAAAGTGAAAATTGAACAGGAGATTCACCTATCTATTCAATTTTACATTTCGAATCAATTTCAAAAAGGGTTTCCTGAATTTGAATTCCTACCTAAAGCTTCATCAAACATCTAATTTCATTTCTTTTGAAGCCACATTGATGAATAATTACAGGAAAGAAGAGACGATACATGGGTAGGTCAATGTTGAATTTTTGATGCTTGATTTTTGATGAGATTTCAGGTAGAAGCACAACTACGGTAGTTTAATTGAAAATGTAAAAATTGAAAAGGAGATTCACCTATCTATTCAATTTTACATTTCGAATCAATTTCAAAAAGGGTTTCCTGAATTTGAATTCCTACCTAAAGCTTCATCAAACATCTAATTTCATTTCTTTTGAAGCCACATTGATGA
>JBILJP010000484.1:0-3384 GCA_044377135.1 Fluviicola sp. | reverse complement strand
AGCACGAAATAAGTTCATTACCGAATAATTTCAGATGGAGTTTGGATCAGCTTTTACCGGCGTTTGAAGGTTGGATGGAATCAGGGATCAGAACCTTTGATTTGTTCCCTGCCGTGGATGAGCATTTAAAGGATACCATCGGGTCGTATAGCTATGCCGATGAAAACTTCTACTTGCACGTTATTCGTAGCTTAAAAGAACGATTCCCTGAAGCTGTTTTGATGTCGGATGTGGCGTTGGATCCGTATTCTTCTGACGGACACGATGGTTTGGTAGAAAACGGAAAAATCATCAACGATAAAACCTTACCAATTTTAGGAAGAATGGCCGTAGCGCAAGCGCAAGCCGGAATTGATATTGTAGGTCCGTCGGATATGATGGATGGAAGAGTAGGTGTGATCCGGGATGATTTGGACGAAGCCGGATTTACAGATGTATCCATTATGTCTTACACCGCTAAATATGCGAGTGCTTTTTACGGTCCTTTCCGCGAAGCGTTGAATTCTGCTCCGAAATCGGGCGATAAGAAGACCTATCAGATGAATCCTGCCAACAAACGCGAAGCTTTGATCGAAGCGGAATTGGATGTGGCTGAAGGAGCAGATTTCCTGATGGTAAAACCTGCTTTGTGTTACCTCGATGTCATTCATTTGTTGAAAGAAAATTTTGCGCAACCTATTACAGCTTACAACGTGAGCGGCGAATGTGCCATGGTGTATGCGGCTTCTAAAAACGGTTGGTTGGATTACGAACGCACCATGATGGAAATGTTGTTGAGCATTCGCAGAGCCGGAGCCGATGGCATTTTGACGTATTTCGCACCGGATGCTGCCAAGTTGATGAAGTAAATTATGAAATAAAGAATTATCAATTATAAAGAAGCGACCTTAATCATTGATAATTTCGCCATTTATAATTCAAACTTGCCCTGCTCCTTTGTGGTTGAAAATTTGCGTGTTTGTCACTAAGTTTCTTCATCTTTGTTTAAAGTTGTAAAACCCTGTAACCAAACAAACAATGATTAATTTCAAAGAACTATTCAAAAACAACGAAGATTGGGTTGCCGAAAAGCTTTCTATTGATATCAATTACTTTGAAAAACTGGCAAAAGGGCAGAACCCGGAATATCTCTACATCGGTTGTGCGGATAGTCGCGTTACCGCTGAAGAGTTGATGGGTGCTGAGCCCGGAGAGATTTTCGTGCACCGTAATATCGCCAATTTGGTGATCACCACCGATAATAATGTGAACGCCGTGGTGCAATATGCCGTCGAGTTTTTAAAAGTAAAGCGCATTATCGTTTGTGGGCATTACGAATGTGGTGGTGTGAAGGCGGCCATGAATCCGAGTGATATGGGGCAGCTGAACTCGTGGTTACAAACCCTGCGCGACGTGTATCGTTTTCACCGCGATGAGCTGGATGGTATTGACGAAACTCAAAAACGCTTTGACCGGTTGGTTGAATTAAATGTGCTCGAACAATGTCTCAACGTCATCAAAATAGATCATGTGCAACGTTCGTGGTACGCCACAGGTTTTCCGTCTATTCACGGTTGGGTTTTCAATGTGCGCACCGGGAAATTGATTGATCTTGGCTTGGATATGGTAAAGGAATTCGCGGAGATCCGCAGTATTTATGATTTGAGACCTTTAAACAAATAGATATGATTAGAAAAGCTACAGCCGTTTGGAACGGATCGGGAAAAGAAGGGAAAGGTCATTTAACAACACAAAGTTCGGTATTATCCGCTACACAATACTCGTTTAATTCGCGTTTTGCAGAAGGAGTAGGCACCAACCCGGAAGAATTGATAGCAGCAGCTCATGCCGGTTGTTTCACCATGAAATTGAGTTTCAACCTTGGTGGTGCAGGTTTTGAACCGACAGAATTGGAAACAACATGTGCCATCACAATGGAAGATGGAGCAATCACAAAGTCTCACTTAACCCTCAAAGCAACTGTTCCGTCAATTGATGCGGATAAATTTGCCGAATTGGTAAAAGATGCAGAGCAAAACTGCCCGATTTCTAAATTATTGAATACGGCGATTTCGGTGGAGTATACGTTGAATGCTTGATCACGCCAAAGGCGGAAACGGTGTTTAATTTTGAATGCAATTTATAAGATTGACTTTAAAACACGTGTGATTTATTTTTGAATCACACGTGTTTTTTTATATATTTGTTTGAAAGAATAAAAAGATGGTAACTAAACTCACTCTTACAATCGACCATGAAGTCATCGAAGCCGCTAAAATTGCTGCCCGTGATTGCGGGAGAAGTTTATCTGATTTAGTAGAAAATTACCTGCGTTCGTTTACTGCGCTTCAATCGGAAAAGGTTGTAGATACTTCCGGTTCATTGTTGGTGGCTGATCAGGATTTGGTTTATTCTTCGCGTTTGCAATCACTTCAGGGAATTGCGAAAAACGATAATGGATTCGACTACAAAAAACAATTGGCAGCCATTAAGAAAAAACGATTCGACTTATGAAAGTGTTCATCGATTCGGATGTGTTATTGGACTTTTTCTTCGACAGGCAACCGTTTTCGGTTCATTCTCGTGAACTACTCAATTTGTGTGAGAAAGGAACGATTCAAGGAGTTGTAACTCCTTTGGTGCTAAGTAATGTACATTATTTACTGCGTCAAAAAAATAACAACGAAACCGCGATGAAATGCATTCAGTATTTGGTTGATCAGTTAGATGTTTTATCAATGAATAAAGCAACGGTTTTGGCTGGACTTCATAGCGGATTCAAAGACTTTGAAGATAGTTTGCAATATGGAGCGGTGATCAATGATTCAACTGTTTCTGGGATCATTACTCGTAATTTAAAAGATTACAAGAAAAGTCGGGTGGCAGTTCATACACCAGTTGGTTTTTTGGCTATTTTAAGATAAGGGGTAAAATGAACTCTTGTAGATAAATAGTAAAGATGATCTATGCAGATTTGTCTTTTCACGACTTCTTTAAGTTGTTTATAATCAATATCCTGATAATTACAATGAGAAAGCGAGGGCGTTGCGCCTTTGCTGAAGCTTCAGCGTAAGTATTAGGTAGTCCGTCTGAGGGGCGATTTCCTATTTATTTAGCACATTACAGTCTCCCATCCGCCTCAGGCGGAAATGAAAATTACACATGAATTTAAAGCGAATAATGGAAACTTGTTTCCATTTTGATTCGTGTAGACCGCGATAGCGGCTATTCGTAAAGAATTGTAGACAATACGTCATTCGTTAATTCGTGGTGGAAAATATGCAATACGTCACATTCATTCGTGGGAAATAATTAAAAAACACTTGCTAAATCAATTTCTTTACTACATTTGCCCCATGAAAATGACACAATTATTCCATCATCATCATCATTTGCACTGCTAGG
>JBILJP010000483.1:0-3386 GCA_044377135.1 Fluviicola sp. | reverse complement strand
TTTCCTGAATCAATCCACTTGCACCGAAAACGATAGATTCTACTTGCTTTTTGCCAGCTTTGATAATGCGTTCAAACGGAATCCGGTGCGCCAATTCCTGAAAAGGAAGTGCATTGGTTTTCATCCCAAATGCCTGTGCAATGAGGTGAAACAAGACTTTACGCGGATCGGAGCCGAGCTGTAACGCCAAACTGTCGACCAACACTTTTTTTCGCGCCAAACGCGCCAGCATCGCTCCTTCTACCTGATTCCAAACAATCGGTTCGGGACAATCTTTCAACTGCCCGCGACACGGAATGGAAGATGTTTGAACGGTGAAATCGAGTGTTCGCCGGAAATGTTCCAAATCGATGTAAGGCTTTAACTCAACCGTTGGAATGGGAATGCCTTCAATAAATACCATGCGGTCGTGTTCGTACACCACATGCAAGATCACGTTGTTGTAAGCTTCATCGTTTTGATGACCGTGGGCATACCAATCGGAAGATTTCACGTGCATTTCGATATTGCCACTATGCTGCATTCCTTCCAATTCTATGCGACCGTTAAAAAAGTCGGGACCGGAAGCCGTGTTGTAAAACCCGATGTGCAGAATTTTCACCGGCAGATTGTCGATTGTGTGGAGTAAATGCATGGGTAAACGCTTGGTTCGCCAAAGCAAATGCAGGTATTGTTCATTCATTTTTTTGAGCTTATTCTCTTGAATTTAGCGAATAAGTTCAATTGAGGCAATAGGGGAAATGTTAAAATTTGAGGTGGGGCAATGCTTACTTGTAATTAGAAAAGGGCTGTAAAATAGTAGTTTTACTTCATGCAACCCATTCTACCAACTCATCTTCATGTTCTCTAAGATATTCTTCTAAAAAAACAAGTGGATCAATTAATTGATTAAAAGCAAACTCAATCTTCACCGACTCATCTTCTAATCTGTCGATAGCTTCCAAATGACTTTCCTCGTTTTCATAATAGCCCCTCAATTCGTTATTTAGACTCTTGAGCATATCAAATAATCGATGATGTTCGATTGCTCCCAATCTTAAAATTGACTCAGAAACGCCATCTTGATTCCAATCGCATTTGTTTTCAAAATATTGTAAAAAACCTCCGCTAGAAACTTCACTCCCAACCCAGTAAAAATGATGCATATCAAGCAATTTACCTGAAAGCTCCTCAGTTTCACTCAATGCCAAGAATTCATTTAGCTGATTCCAATAATATCCGGCAAATGCCTCTACTTCTTTCCTACTTATGATGACCTTCATGGCGAGTTGTAGTCAAATGTATTAAGCTTTCTCAGGAAACAACCCCAACAAACCTTCCTCACTCGCTTCACACACTCCACGTTCGGTAATCAAACCCGTCACCAATCGTGCGGGAGTGACATCAAACCCGTAATTGCTGGCTTTCGTAGTTTCCGGACAAATCAACACTTCGTCGAGTTTTCCGGTGGTTTTGCTTTTTCCAATCACATATTTTACTTCGTCCTGGTTGCGTTCTTCGATCGGAATTTCTTTCAAACCGTCGTTGATTGTCCAATCTAAGGTTGTAGACGGAAGTGCCACATAAAACGGAATCTGGTTGTCGTTTGCAGCAAGTGCTTTTAGGTACGTACCAATTTTATTCGCCACATCGCCTTGACGAGTCGTGCGATCGGTTCCCACAATCACCATGTCTACCATGCCGTGTTGCATGAGGTGACCGCCGGTATTGTCAACGATAAGCGTATGATTGACATTGTGGCGCGTGAGTTCGTAACATGTAAGGTTAGCTCCCTGGTTTCGCGGACGGGTTTCATCCACCCACACGTGTACCTTCAATCCTTTTTGAACGGCCTGATAAATCGGCGAAGTAATGGTGCCCCATTCGATACAGCCTAACATTCCGGCGTTGCAGTGCGTTAAAATATTGATTGTTTCACCGTTTTTTTTCTTGGAAATTGCTTCGAGTATCGGTAAACCGTGAACCCCAATCATGCGACAGGTTTCCACGTCTTCTTCCACAATCTCTCCGGCGGCTTCCCAGGCTGTTTGCAAAAAATCAGTAGCATCATCAAGCGCTGTCCGCATTTTATCCAAGGCCCAAAACAAGTTCACCGCTGTTGGTCTGGAAGCACGCAAATCAGTAAATGCCTGATCTAGGAATGAACCGTCCAATTCCTGTTCCACCATTTCGCGCACTGCGAGGTAAATACCGTAAGCCGCAGTAGCTCCGATCAATGGTGCGCCACGAACCGTCATGTCTTTGATAGCAACCTCCGCATCTTTGTAGGTAAGCAATTTCACAACTACCCATTCGTGGGGCAATTTGCGTTGATCGATCACTTCTACAAAACGATCTTCGGTTGTCCAAATGGTTCTAAAGGCACTCATAACGGGAATTTTGGGGCAAAGTTAGTATTTCAGTATGAATCGACTATTAACTAATCGACCGAAATCTGAGAAAAGTCAGCAGCGGTTGAGTTCCATCCTTTTTCTGCTCCGGGACGAAGCAATTGGATGGTTTGATAACCGGCTTCGTTAGCGGCTTCTAATTCTGCTACGATATCACTCAGGAAAAGAATTTCTGAAGACGGAATTTGCAGTTGTTCCGCAATGGTTTTGTAGGTTTCCGTATCGCGTTTTCCACCGGTTTTGGTATCGAAATAGGCAGAGAAATTCGGCGTTAAATCACCGGCAATACTGTAACCGAAAATCAATTTTTGTGCGGCTACCGAACCCGAAGAAAAAACACCCAAACCGATTCCGGCAGCATGCCATTCGTTCAATTTCGACGGAACATCGGCATACACATGACCTTTCAGATCGCCGTCTTCGTAACCTTTTTTCCACAACAGTCCTTGCAGGGTTTTGAGCGGTGTAATTTTTCGATCTTCCACACTCCAGCCTCGCAAGGTTTCAATGATTTCATCGGTTGTAGCAATGGTTTTTCCGTCCTCCTTCAGCGCTAATTCAATGGTTTCCGAAAATGATTCTTTCACCACCGGATGATCGGTCATTGTTTTCAGCAAGTCGATGTTATTGCGGAAATACGGAAACAATTCGTCGGCTACAAAAGAAATAGAAGTTGTTGTACCTTCAATATCGGTAAGGATAAAACGTATCGGGTGTTTGCTCATACTGCAAAGTTAATGAATCCGGCTAGGTTTTTTAGCTCAGAAAACGGAATAACAAGAACGTGCTTGTGGAATATCAATTCGATTGTGGAACCGTGAAATTGAGGTAACGCTGTTCTACTTCCGATTGTGTGTAAACAGGAACCCATCCGCTCATGTCAATGAAAATGCGAATGGCTTTTACAAACGGACTGCTTTCACCGGCATCGAACCAGTGTTTCGTGCCTTCAGGAACAGAAATCAAATCGCCTTTCTGACACAAGACATTAAAGAT
>JBILJP010000132.1:0-12000 GCA_044377135.1 Fluviicola sp. | reverse complement strand
GTCAAGAAAATATACGTGGCATTTTTTCGCTGTCCGAAGTTTGAATTGTAACCGGGTTTGATGAAGTCGCCCAGCTTCAAATCGGCTTTTGTGCCGTGAAAATAGGTTTGCTGAAAAGGGCTGTGGACAGTTCCGGCGGGGATGGTGGGATTGCTCATGGTGTTGTGGATTGGAGGTGTTTTGCTTTTAATTCATGAAAGGAAAAGGCTGGGGATTAAAGATAATGGTTTAGGGGTGGTGAAGAAGTTGATTTCGAAATACTAAACTTTGATGTATTGTACAAAGCTATTAATCAGTATCGACTTTAGTTTTATTAATCCCCAATTATCGGTTTTTGATTCCTTTTTAATCAGCATATTTAATTGATAATTCGTCTTCAAATCCAAATATTGTTAAGGCTTGTTTTATTCTGTCAAACTTGCCAATATTATCAATATTTGCTTCTATAAAATATGTTTCACTGATTGGAACAGCTTGTCTTATTCCAATAGCATCAGGTGTTTTCGTTAAGCTTAATCTGTCCCCAATTTCTGATGTAAAAAAGGTTTCAGGTTGTAAGTCAAAAAGTTGTTTAAATACTTCAATGTAAAGTTTGGCTACTTGTGTAACTTCAAATTTTTGGTTGAAGAAAATAGCATATTCTAGTTTCTTGTGTTTCGGATCTTCAGCATCAAAAATATTTATCTCGTCATTCGTTGCTTCGAGTTCTATGTCAATTTCAGGAATTTCCCAAATTTTAATAAAGCGTTTTGAGATTGTATTTGATCGTTCTTCAATTTCTAATTTGTCCCATTTAGTTTTTTCTTTCAAATCTCTATTTAGCCAAAGTCTGCTGAAAGTATATCCTTGCTCTTTACCGTCAACGTTCATTACTTTCTTCTCAAGAAACGGCTTGTTACTCAACTTTCCGTTGTTACCTGAGAGTGTTAAATTACCGATTGTATTAAGATAGTTTTCTTTAATCAAGTTATATTCTTCAGTACCTAATTCGATTTTCCATTTTGGGTCAGGATTTTGTGGGAATATATGTTCGATAGTAATGTCTGAGTTCCCTTCAATAGCAACCGGTTCATTATTTTGGAAATTTTCAAGTCGCTCTAGCAGATAAGTTCTATTTTTAGGTTTAATGTTATAAACATCTTTTTCTTTAAGCGCGTTTATTGTTTCTGTATTTCTTGGGAACCGCTGAACACCGGACCTTTGCAATAATGACTTTTGAATTGAAAACAAATAATTATTTGGCTCAACTTTGTCATATAAGCCCATAAAAATTTTATTTAGTGCATTTGTCGGCAAACCCAAAATAAAACGTCTAAAAGTAAATGACTGAACAGTCGATAAAACTGAAATAAAAATTGCTTTATCAATTAAATCGTTTGAAAAATCTTCATAAACTTTCATTAAAAAAGGGAATGCAACATTTATTTCCAATCTATTGATATATTCAAGTTGAGTTCGTATTAGTTTGTCAGGTTCGTTTTTTGGATTTGTTAGTTTGTTGTAATACTTAACTAACGATTTTAATTCTGTTAGCACAGCCTCCAAATCGTCAATTGTAGAAGTTGGATATTTCTCTTTAAATTTCGTGTAAACGTCACCCTTGTTTGGGATTTCTTTATTCTTTAACGTTAAATAATCTCGAATAAATTCAGAAACTCGTGTTTTATTTAGTGTTTCATCTTTTGCGTTTTTCTCAATTACTTCCCAATAACTTTTGTAAATTCTGTCTTGATTTGTTCTTGAAAGTCCCATTAGAATATAATTTCTAATCAGGTCAGCTTGTGACAATTCAAGTCCAGTTGAATTCAAACTTTCAAATATTCTTTGCGGATTATCTTTTTGTCTGTCAAGTGCAATATCTACGAAAATAAGTTTTGAAAGTCCACGCTGAATGACTTCAAAATTCTCAGCATTTATCGTTGACCTGAAATAATCAAAATTTTCAATAATCTTTGAATAGCCTTTAAATTCTTCCTCGTCTGTTGAATTCAGTATATGTCGAAGTGCTTCTTTATTATTTTCGGTTGGTTTTAATTTTAATTTCTCTTCTTCAGACGCAAATTCATTTATAAGATAAGTTTTCTGAATTCGGTTAACCAACATCTGGTTGTCAAGTTCCTTTGCTAGTCTGTATAGTGCGATGTAAATCAGAGTAATTGTTGTAAGTCTTTGCTGTCCGTCAATTATTGTTAGTTCAGTCAAACCTGATGCTGTATAAACATCATCATGAACATAAACTATGCTTCCAATGAAATGAGCATTGGTCTTATCGTTTTTACCCGTTTCAATAATATCGTGAAGCAATTGTTTACATTGAAAAAGTGTCCAGTCATAATTCCTTTGATAAACAGGAATAGCAAATGTCGTTTCATTAGTTGCTAAGAATTTATCTACTTTGGTTTCGTTTGCTTTCATGTTTTTTTTCAATCAGTATATGAGTCGCCCTAATATGTTAACATTTACATTTTGATGCTTTACGTAGGCGGATATTTTTAGTAATGAAGATCATCAGAAGCATCCAGTTTGGCTTTACCACTTCTTTTCTGAGATTGTTTAATAAACTGTTTCAAAGTTGTATTTATTTCCAATTCACAATAATTCTCAGTGCTTTACCATTTAAAAACCAACCCATTAACTTCATTTCCAGTTATAACTTCCTTGTTCGTTTCATCGCGATAAACCTACCCATTCCACCACAACCAAACAACCGTATAAATACGGGAAATTCATTGCGGTAAACCGCAAAACGCCTCACTGCAATTTCTTTATTCCTGAATGGTTCAGCAACGATTTTAGTTGGATAATTGCCATGCGGTTGAGTTGTATGAGTCGTTCCGACTAGCTTAAACCGTTGTGGATAAATACGGCGTTCATGCTTTCAAGATTCGAGAGCACAACTAGTTGTTCAATCGTCGCCTCGTCACGCCTCAGGCGGACAAGTCTCGTATGTTTCCCTTTGCTTCAGGATTTTCAGAGCGCCATTGCTGTGCCGTTTTACCAAAAAGTGCCACATTCAACAAATCGGCTTCGGAGGCATAAACCACGTTGGTTTCTTGTTTGCTTACCAGTTTCGGGATAATCAATTCTTTGATGGCGTCGGTATGAATCCGGTAATTGACTTTGGCTAATGTTCGTTGTAAATTCCAGGTCAGTTGTAGGCGATCGTTTTCCTCTTCTTTGAGGCGCTGGAATTCTTTGATGATGTACAATTTGAATTCAATAGAAATCCAGGAAGCAAATTCAAAGGCCAAATCTTTGTGGGCAAACGTACCACCATATCTGCCAGATTTAGAAATCACGCCAATAGCATTGGTGGTCTCAATCCATTTCTTCGGGGTTAATACAAAACTGTTTAACCCTGCTTGTTTTTTAAACCCCTCGAATTCGAGGGGTTTAAAATTGGGGTTATAGATCGATTCCCAAAGACCTAATAATTCAACTGTATTACGGTTTCGCATCCAATTTTGAATGATAATATCAGTATTTGTGACTTCTCTGTATCGGGCTATATCCGTCAATGAGATATAGTCTGATTGTTCACCCTGAGAAATAGTGATTTCTGTTCCTTTTACGGTTATCGTTTTATTCTTTGCCATACTTTAAGCTACAAAGAATTTTTGGACTAATTGTGAACCTATCAACTCATCTTGAGATATTAAGGTCGAATTGACATACTAAAACGTATCCAAATCACCCCAGGTAATCTTTAACTTCTCAAGCGGGAATTCTGAGCCTAACGGCAGGTAACAAACTCCCCATGATGAGAAGGTTTCGTCTGAGAGTTCGAGCGCAACTTTTTCGGTTGGCGTGCCGGGTGATGTTTGGAACATGAACGTGCCGAAGCCATGGCGACTAACCAATTCTTTGAATGCCAGCATTCCTTTCCGCAATTGAGCTTCATCACTCGCTTCGATATCACCAATCATGATACCGTGATGCGGATGTAGTTTGATCCAAAACATAACGCTTTCCAATTCAATGACGAAGGTGTCGGTGAAACTTTTATGTTGAAAATAAGCGGCATTGCGCGTAATCATTGGGCAGTCGGTCATGGTGTACAAACTTCCCTGAAACGTGCGGTTGGTGGTGTGTTTTTGTAAAATTCGCTTGGTTCTTTTTTCGACCAAAGGGCGCAATGCAGGTACTTTATTGAAGAACTTGTCCAACAGGCGTTTGCTGGCAAAAAACCGGTAACCTTGCACGCGTTCGTCTCGGCGAAAGTTCAATTTTTCGATCACCGCCCGTTCGGAAACATCAGTACCGAATCCCCATACAAATGTAACTCCCATTTCTTTTGCCAATTCGAAGGTTTTATTGGCCAAGCGGCTGAACAATCCTTTTCGCTGATGGGTTTCAATGGTCATCGAATCCATGGATTGCGCCGAGATCTCGACTTTGTTGCCCCAATGACTTGCCGCCGGCAAAACGCCATAAAACGCAACAGGCGCGCCATCATAATAAGCCAGGTAACCGCAGTATTCCACTCCCAAAAAGCCGGTGTCGTATTTTTTGCGCAACACTTCGGGCGAAATTTCGTGCTTGTAAATAATCTTATGAATGCGGGCCACATCACCGATGTTTTCTTTGCTCAAACGCTGGAATTCGTAGTCCATGAAAGGGATTAAAACAATGAATAGATAAACGGACCAACTGCGGTGCCTTCACCCAACACGATGAGGAGCGCAACAATGATCAACGCAAAAATGACAGGATACAGCCAGTACTTGCGCTTCACGCGCATGAACGTAAAAAATGCACCGACAATTTTGAGTTTGCTCATAGGGCAAAAGTATAAAAATCATTGGGTTCTGTTAGCGTGTGATTAATGAAGAAAACCGGACTTTTTCAACCGAAATTATCCCACGTAATATTGCAAAATTACAGGTGATTATTTGGCACGTCATTTTGCAATATTACGAACGGTATTCCGGAATAATTTCAACCTTTTTTTACGCTTCTATTCAATCAGTAAAAAACAAGTTTGGCTGATGTAAAACAGATCTAAATGTGGAAGGAAACCATTACTGAAAACTATTGTCACGGCTGGTTTTGACGATTTTTAATCGTTCGTAATATTGCGAATTTACATGCGTTTATTTGAACTGCCAATTTGCAATATTACGAACGGTATTTTGGAATAATTTCAACCCTTTTTTTACGCTTCTATTCAATCAGTAAAAACAAGTTTGGTTGATGTAAAACAGATCTAAATGTGGAAGAAAATCGTTCCTGAAAACTATTGTCACGGCTGGTTTTCACGATTTTTAATCGTTCGTAATATTGCGAATTTACATGCGTTTATTTGAACTGCCAATTTGCAATATTACGAACGGTATTCCGGAATAATTTTAACCTGTTTTTACGCTTCTATTCAATCAGTAAAAACAAGTTTGGCTGATGTAAAACAGATCTAAATGTGGAAGGAAGCCATTACTGAAAACTATTGTCACGGCTGGTTTTGACGATTTTTAATCGTTCGTAATATTGCGAATTTACATGCGTTTATTTGAACTGCCAATTTGCAATATTACGAACGTCATTCATGCATCTTCGTCGGATCAATTTCAGCCTGCGAAACCGTCCATCCTACCTTCATTTTTTTCCTACCTTCGTTGTCTTTCAATGTAGTACCAAGGAATATTAAAAAGTCCCTTTTTTAGGTCTATTTTTACTGTTTGCCCGATTCGAATTTCGTTATATTGACTACTCGGAACCGAAATTTCTTCTCTATCGTAATGATGCCCCCAAGGAGTGACTTTTACATGATACGTTGTACTTCGCCTACCTTTTGATATTCTTTTGCCCACCACTTCTGCATTATAAACAGACGGTTCTGAAACATCATAAACACAATTTGCACCATAAGTTGCACCATAACTATAAAGGAATACATTAAAAATGAGTGACAGATAAATCCACGTTTTGCTTTTCGTTGTTTCGACTATGAATTTATGTGTTGTAAAAAGTATTAGGAGCATAATAACAAATCCAATCGTTCCGGGAATTATCATACTATAGAAACTTTCAAATTCGAAGTCAATTATTACTCTAAGTAGAATAATCCATCCCGCAAAATCAATAAAGTCTGCAACGTCGTATTTGTCACGTCCATTGGAATGTTTGGAAATTTTAACGAGACTTGCGATACTTGGTCTACCCGAAATTCCATTAAGTACGAGTCCAATAAACGGCATACATAAGAGAATCGTAAAAAGGATGCCGTAAGGTCTAGGGAATAATAAAAACCATAGTCCAATTCCAATTGTAAGGTATTCTAACCAGTCAAGTTTGTGAAAGGTCAATTTAGAAAGCGTCACTTTACTTTGCTTGTAGTTCTTACTTCCTTGCATTTTTCCTATCATTTCTAGCTTATAATCAACATCATTCATGCATCTTCGTCGGATCAATTTCAGCCTGCGAAACCATCCACCCTGCCGTCATCTTCTTACATCGAATCAGCGCTATGGGAGTTACCACGAGCAAAAACACCACTCCCAATACAAGATACGAAACAACATATCCAACCGGGAAAGTCACCAACATCAAAAACGCATAACACATGCGCAACAACGGCAAATAAACCATTCCTATCAGTGGCAGTACCAGAGGAATCAAGTACCCGAAATTGATCTCCTTACCCGACCAACAACCCAAATAGACAAGCATAGCAATTAAGATTGCTCCAAAAATGCGCAACGATCGAGCTGAAAGTATTTCCCGATTCTTGTTCCAATAGTGTTTAATCCGGTTCATACACAATTGTTTGGTGAGCAATGTCGGTTGTTTCGGATTTGTAAACCACGAAATTCTCCATGACTAGCACATCTATTCCGGTATTGAAAAAACACTGGAGGGCATCTTGCGGAGAACAGACCATGGGTTCGCCACGTTCATTGAACGAAGTATTGATCAGCACCGGCACACCCGTGAGCTGATGATAGTCAATCAAAAGAGAATGCAACGGATCATTGAATCCGGGTTCCAACCGTTGTACACGCGCTGTTCCATCGTTGTGAATGCAAGCCGGAATTTCACGCGCCTTTGCCACGCCTTTCGTCACATACAACATGCGCGAATAGTCGTTGCCGCGATCTTCAAAATAGTCCTCAAAATACGCCGCCAAAACCACCGGAGCAAAAGGTCGGAATCCTTCGCGTTTCTTGATTTTTTGATTCAGTACCGATTTCATTTCCGGATGCGTAGCATTGGCCAATATACTTCTGTTTCCCAACGCCCGCGGACCAAACTCCATGTTTCCCTGAAACCAACCCACTACCTTGTTTTCCGCTAATTCCCGGGCAACAGTTTTGGTAAGTGTTTCCCATTCCAGTTCATGAAATGCGGTGATCCCTTTTTGGCGTAATGCTTCTTTGATGGCTTCCGATGTATAGGAAGGCCCTGTAAATTCTTGGTTGAGCAGAGACGTATCTTCTAAGTTGATTTCCTGATGGTGCACCGCCAACCAAAGCGCGGCTCCCATAGCACAACCGCTATCACCCGAAGCCGAATGAATGAAGACTTTCTCAAATCCTGTTCGGGCAATTAACTGCGCATTGGCCACACAATTCAAGGCTACACCTCCGCCATAAACCAGGTTGGTTGCTCCGGTTTGTCGCTGTATGTAGCTGAGCAAAATAACCAATCCGTCTTCCAGCACCGCCTGAATGGAAGCTGCTACGTCTTTGTGAAAATCGAGGAGTGGTTCCGATTCTTTCCTGACTTTTCGTCCGAAAAGTTGTTCAAACCGACCGTTGATCATGCGTACATCATCCAGGAAACCGAAACAACGGAGGTTGAGTGTAACCACACCTTCATTGCTAAACGACACCAAATGATCCAATATCAGTTGTTTGTAAACGGGTTTTCCGTAAGGCGCCAGCCCCATGAGTTTGTACTCGCCTGAGTTGACCTTGAAACCACAGTAATAGGTGAATGCCGAATAGAGCAATCCCAACGAATGGGGAAATTGTTGTTCGGCTACGGGCGAAAGTTTTCCGTGCTCGAATGCGCCGTAGGAAGTACAAGCCCGCTCGCCCACTCCATCGATTACCACGTAGGCTGCTTTTTCAAAACCACTTGTGAAACAAGCCAATGCGGCGTGCGAAAAGTGATGCTGGCAATAGGAAAAAGTTCCTTTGTACCCGAAGCGTTTGCGAAATACATCTTCGACCCACATTTTTTCTTTGAACCAACCCAAAATGGCTTTCCGGAAGGGTAAAAATCCGCGTGGAGCTTTGGTCAAAAACGTATCGAGAATGCGGTCGAATTTGGTAAACGGTTTCTCGAAAAAGATTACTTCGTCTATATCTGAAACAGTCAACGAAGCCATTTCCAGACACGTTTCAATGGATTTCTGTGGAAAAGAAGCATCGTGTTTTTTACGCGACAACCGTTCTTCCTGGATAGCAGCAACCATTTTTCCATCAACGATCAAACACGCCGACGAATCATGAAAATAAGCTGATATGCCAAGAATGATACTCATCTTAAAATTCTCCTTTTTGGATAATTCGTAGCATATTCCGGGTTGAAATAAACGGATTCAGGGTTAATCGTTTCCAAGACCGTGGTGCTTCTTTCACTTCCCATTCTGCCAGGAATTGTTGTTCGATTCCCAAGTCGTTCAGGTGAGTAATGGTAGCTTCATTGTGATGTCCGTAAGGATATGCAAAAACAGATGCGTATGCAGAACCGATATTGCTTAAACGTGTTCGCACTTCGTTGATTTCCTGCGCCATCTGGTCTTCTGTTAAAGTCACAAAACTCAAATGATTGGCTCCATGATTGGCTAAACTTACCAACGGGCGGGTTTGCAGCAAACGCAAATCGTTATCGGAAAGTAATTCCCAGAAAACACGTGTCGTATCAAGGAATTGTTCCGGGAGTTCGTTCAATTTTCGGTTGATTTCCAACACCACTTCTGTTGGTTGTAACGGAAGCCAGATCTTCAGTTCTTTCAAAGTTTTTACTCCGGAAATCGCCAATAGTTCATTCAGGATCGTTCCCGATTCGGAGGGATAAGCTACGGCAAGATCCAGTAAATCGGTCCAAAGCGGAAGGTCGGTCCTGCCGGTTACAAAAATGGTGATCGGACAACCCAAATCTTCGATAATGGGTAGAACAAATGTGAGGTTATTGCGGTAACCATCGTCGAATGTCAATAGAATATTGAGCTTATCCGGATTCAACCGATTCGCTAAAAAATCATCCAAACTAATGATGTGAAAACGTTGTTTGAGTTCGGTGAGTAAGTCCCGAAACGCCGATTCTTTGTGAAATCGTCCGTTAATGAACTCATCCGTATCGGCACAAACGCCATGAAAACACAAGATTTGGACTTCGCCTTCTCTACCTTCCAAATTCAGTGGTAAACCAAGCAAATCAACTGCCGAAAGCAATGCCCATTTCAGCCGTAAGCGAATTCCTTTAACGGTCATCTTTCACTATTTTTTGAACGTAGGTAAAAACTGTTTGTTGACCAAATGGATTGAGATGCGGATCATTTTCATAATAAACTGCCTTGCCCTGCTTTTCACATTGTCGCAACACTTCAATCGGATCTATGACCTCAAAACCGGCTGCTTTGAGTTGATAGGCCCACGGATGTCCTTTCAATAAACTCATACTTAGTTTGGCTCCCATTTGTTTGTAATGTTTCACGTACCGACGGTCAGTCTGAACGCAAGTCGGAATGGGCAGCACATAAAACCGGACATTTTCACCAGCCGCTGTTTTCAGTTCCTGGAGCATCTCAATGAGGGTTTGAAACTGATCGGCATATTCGCCTTTCAATTGCACCATGCTCATCGGATACGTGGCATCGCCTTGAATGTACAATTTGGTGCGGGCGTCGTAAGACGGTATGGCAAACGAATCGGCTGTTTTGGCATTTACAGGCGATTGTAGATCTTGATTGGCTTGTCCGAGTCGGTAATTGATGAAACCAAGCGATCTGAAGGTGTTACTGAATTTCCAAAACACATTCCTGCCCCACGAAAATGCACTCCAGTTAACAGGTCGGTATAAATCATACAAATCGTTTCCTTCATAGAGTTGCACAATAACAATATCCGGTTGGGTTTCTTCAACTCGATTGGAAACAATGAGTCGAAAGGTTTCAGGTCCAACTCCGGGAACAGCTGCGTTGAAAACCTGCATAACCGAATCCTTTTTCCATTGATTGACCCAACTGGCAGTATCGGCGCTAAAGGAATCGCCAAAAACCAACACGCGTTTTTTCTGAAGGTTGGGAGCGCGGGTTTTGTTTTGAAATTCCCACTCGGTTTTATAAAAATCAACCCACTGAAAGCGGTACACCAGCTCCACCAAACACAAGGTAATGAAGGCAATGATTCCCGCTTTGAGGAACCAGCTAGCTATTTTCTTGAACCGTTTTTTCAGCGCCATTGTGCAATGTGAGATTGATCCATACGATCACACCAAGTGAAGCGTACACCAAAAATGCCATTTTATTTTGATCGAGAAACGAATTAAAGACCGCGTGAAAATAATAGGTGATCAATCCGAGTAATACTCCAAGGTTGAGTCGTTTCAGAAAAGGATCTGCTATTCGGTAGTGGTTTTGCATACCATAGTACAAACTCGCCAGCATCAACGTAACAAAACCGATAAAACCAATGATGCCCGTTTCACTCAAAAACGCAAGGTATTCGGAATGCGCATTTCCGCGATCGCCGGTATTGGTTGAAATGTAGGTTTTGTTGGCCACCGTTTGGTATCGATTGTACTCGAATTGATACGTTCCCGGACCAAAACCAAGCCAAGGTCTGTCTTCAAACATCCGATACGCACAAATCCACCGGTTGATCCGCTCTAAATTCGAAGCGTCGTTTTTTACATTCACTACCGATGAAAAGTGGTTGACCAGCTCACCGTCGTTACTCACTGCTTCGTTTTTTTCTACACTTGCATAAATGGCATCGCTAAACGACCAAACACCGATTATCAGGGTCATCAATCCGGCCATCAACCATTTAAAGCTGACTTTATACCGCAACAACACATAGAAAAGCAAAGCCACAATCAAGCTTAGTAACGACGCACGTGATAAGGCTAATACTTCAGAAGCGGTAATTGCAAAAAGTAAAACCCCCAGTCCGATTTTCTGCTGACCAGAAAGCTGCATCACCTTGTTTTGAAATACCAGAATGATGAGTAATGGTATGATGAATGCTAAGCACGCACCGTAAATGGTGTGATCGTTGTAATACGGTTGACAGATACTAAAAACAGCTTGGGGCTGAAAATTGATGTGAATATGATTCTGCATGGTAAAATACATCACCGGAATCAACCCAACTGCATAAGCTAAAAAAGGCGCCACTAGGCTTTTCCTGGTTGTTGCCATCTGAATAATCAGATAAAAACCAAGGGCAAATACCAGTTGAATGACCAGCCGTTTCAGTGAAACATCAATGTGCGAACTGAGTAACCCGGAAAATAACTCAATTACCAGAATCAACACAATGATCTTGGAAATTGGATGTCGCATGGCTTTCCGTACCCCTTCCGAATAGGTTTTATTGAAGAGTAACAATACCGGAATAGCGAGCACCAATAATCCCTCTGAAGGTAAACTCAATTTTGCACCACCACCAATAACCGCGTCCAACGAAAGCGGAATAAGACCAATTAAGATCAGGTAATACCAGTGAAAAGCGTAGATGAGCAAACCGACAATCAGCACGCATCCGCAACCGACCGCTAACAGAATAGCCGCTTCGCTTACATTGGAGGTATACCACCAAGCGCCTAAAAACAACGCGCTTGCAAGAGCAACAATAAAGAAGATAAGTCTATTCGCGGTGATCCACGACATTAGTCTTTTATTTCTGATTTAAACTCAAGCCACTTGCGGCGAACAGTTGTAACCGTTAAACTAACCAACAACACTGTAAAAGCCGAAATAATACCGTTGAGCAAAAATGACGGAGATGCTTTTTTATAGGTCGGTTGAGCACGGTCGACAGCATAAACAGA
>JBILJP010000482.1:0-3398 GCA_044377135.1 Fluviicola sp. | reverse complement strand
CCTTACATTATTGCCAAGAAATTCACCGAAAAATCATTTAAACGCAAGGTGTTTTGGGGATCGGTGAAAATGATGCTGGGCAAATTGTTGGGAACCATTTACAATATTCCTATCATTTGTGTGGTTACGCACTACTTTTTGCCATACTGGTGGATGGGAATCATTTATTTTTTCTTAATCCCGTTTGTTTGCTGGGTAGCCTGGAAATACATGGTTGCTATCAGCGAATTCCGCATTAAAGGTGCTATGGACAAGATTGATGTTTCCAAATTTGCTACACGCAGGGCAGAATTGATGCAACGCATTAAGGAGCTGATTCCGGTGGCGTAGGATTACGTACTTTTGTATCAAATGCCGAATTTCTTCATCATAGCGGGTTGCAATGGCGCAGGTAAAACAACTGCTTCATTTAATATGTTGCCTCAAATTTTGCAGTGTGATGAATTTGTGAACGCGGATGAAATTGCCAAAGGAATTTCACCATTTCATCCTGAACGTGTTGCTATTCAAGCAGGAAAAATCATGTTGAAACGGATTGATGAGTTGCTTGAGGAAGGAGTGGATTTTGCCATTGAGACTACATTGTCTACGTTTTCCTATCAAAAGACCATTCTGATTGCACAGTCAAAAGGATATGTAGTGACGTTGCTTTTTTTCTGGTTAAACTCAGAAGAACTGGCCATTGATCGTGTGAAACAACGTGTGAGTGAAGGTGGGCACAATATTCCGGAGGAAACCATTCGTAGGCGATATCACCGTGGAATTGACTATTTATTCCGCTTTTATTTGGATATTTGTGATTACTATATCGTTGTTGATAATTCAAATCATGATCATCAGTTGATTGCAAGAAAATCATCAAGGGGTATAGAAGTAAAAGATAAAAAGTTATTTGAACAGATTAAATCTACAGCAAATGGCAACTAAGAAAACAGAAGATATAACGGACAAATTGATTTTTGGTTTAAGCGAATCATTCAAACAACTTGTGAAAACCAAAAAACAACAAAACGGAACTTTTGTATGGTGCATCGATGGGAAAATTACCCATGTGAAAGCCAAAGATGTGAAGTTGAAATAATCTATACTTTCTTTCCAACGTATACCGCCACTATACAAAGCGTAATCGAAACCGCAATATTCAAACCGCCCATGAGGTAGTTTCCTTTTTCGAACAAATCGAGGTTTTCTTTGGCAAACGATGAGAAAGTACTGTAACCGCCACAAATTCCGATCACCATAAACGTATACCATTGTTCGTTGGATTGCATTTTATCGCGCAGTAAAGCAACAACAATTCCCAACACAAGACAAGCAACAACGTTGGAGATAAGCGTAGCCAACGGAAAAGCGTGTTGCCACCATTTTGTGACCAAAGCAGTTGTGCCAAAGCGCATGGTTGCACCCAATCCGCCACCTAGAAATACCAATAGCCAGTTCATCAATTGCAAAGAAGCAAAGAAAAATTAATTGTTGGAAGGTTTGCTTGGTAATTTCTCGATCACCCAGCGCTTTATGGCAAACCGATAACTCAGGTAGGCCAAGGTTCCGCCCCAGATGGTTCCGGCGATAATGTCGCTTAGGTAATGCACTCCCAGATAGATGCGAGAGAAAGCAATAAGCGCACTGATGCCGATCAAGATCCAAATCAACTTTGGGTAGCGCGGACGAAGACTTAAGCCGATTAAGATTGTCATTGCCGCAAAATTAGTGGCGTGCGATGATACAAAACCATACAATCCGCCTTTGTAAAACTCACCTTTCCCAAGGTGATAAAAGTGCAGTTTGTGGGTTAAAAAAGTGTTGTGCGAAGGACGATACCGCTGAAAAACTTCCTTGAAAAAATAGACAGAAGTCAGGTCGACGATTGCAATAGTGGCAACGGTAATGCCTACAAAAAGAAGGGCTTTACGCGTGCCGAAGTAGCTCCAGCACAGGTAAAACAAGATCAAATACAATGGAATCCACGGCCAGCGAGCTGAAATAAACCAGCAAATTTCATCTAAAACAGGAGTGTGCCAACTATTGACGGTTAGCACGATAGAACGATCGATGCTTTCCAGCCAATCAATCATGGTTGAGCTTCGACCAAATGAGGTCTTTGAGTTCTACCAAACCTTGTTCGGCCACCGATGAAATAAACAACCATGGAATTTTCGGTAAATCGGAGCTGATGGCTTCTTTGAGTTCGTCATCCAGCATATCCGATTTGGTAATTGCCAACAAACGTTCTTTGAGCAACAATTCAGGGTTGTACTGCTGTAATTCGTTGAGAAGAACCTGGTATTCCTTGTGAATGTCATCCGAATCAGCTGGAATCATAAACAACAGCAACGAGTTGCGTTCAATGTGGCGTAAGAAACGCAATCCCAATCCTTTTCCGGTGTGTGCACCTTCAATGATTCCCGGAATATCAGCCATTACAAACGAACGGTAATCGCGGTATTTTACGATTCCGAGGTTGGGGCGCAAGGTTGTAAACGGGTAATCACCAATTTCAGGTTTTGCTGCAGAAATCACTGAAAGCAAGGTGCTTTTTCCTGCATTCGGAAAACCAACCAAACCTACGTCGGCCAGCACTTTCATTTCCAGGGTCATCCAACCTTCGCGGCCTTTTTCACCCGGTTGGGCAAAACGTGGCGTTTGAAAAGTAGATGATTTGAAATTGTCATTACCCATACCGCCGCGACCACCGGGAACTAAAATGCGTTCCTCGCCCTCGTCAGTAATTTCGAATAAAAACTCGCCTGTTTCCGAATCACGCGCAATGGTTCCGAGTGGTACTTCAATGTACTTGTCTTCACCTTGCGAGCCTGTTTGCAGGTTTCCGGAACCGTGAGCTCCGTGTCCTGCTTTTATGTGTTTGTTGAATTTGAGGTGAAGTAAGGTCCACAACTGCTTGTTTCCACGCAGAATAATGTGTCCTCCACGACCGCCGTCACCACCGTCAGGTCCACCCTGCGGAATGTATTTTTCACGTCGAAAATGCGCCGATCCACCACCTCCGTTTCCGGACTGGCAATGTATTTTTACATAATCAACGAAGTTATCTGAAGCCATTTATTAGTTTATGTGCGGTTCGATTGCCGCGTATAATTTGTCTGAAATGGCATCGATCTCACCCACTCCGTTTATTGTAGTCACCTTACCTTGTTCTACATAATAAGGCAAAACGTGAATTGTTTTGGTGAAATACTCGTTGATGCGCTTCAGTAATTTTTCTGCTGCATCGTCTGCACGACCGCTCACTTTACTGCGCAATTCGATGCGCTCTTTGATAACTTCTTCCGGAACATCCAACTGCAACACAGTTTGTATCGGTTGTCCTTTCTCTTTCAAATAAGCGTCGAGTGCTTCGGCTTGAACAACCGTTCTGGGAAATCCGTCGAAGATAAATC
>JBILJP010000003.1:0-45556 GCA_044377135.1 Fluviicola sp. | reverse complement strand
AATTTGGGTGCAAATTTAATCATTGACGGGGGATTTTACCACAACTATTCAACGCAAAACTTGTTTTATCAAATGTTCGACGCAACGCTTACGCTAAAGCTTCAGCGAAAGTGTAGAGGCGCAGAGAACGCGAAGTGGATGTGGAAATTTCACTTCAAAGTGCATGAAGAAATGAACCACAATAGAAAACATAGAAACACATAGGGAATTGCTCGTTCATATTATTCAACGCAACGCTTACGCTAAAGCTTCAGCGAAAGTGTAGAGGCGCAGAGAACGCGAAGTGGATGCGGAAATTTCGCCACAAAGTCACAAAGTTTTTTTTGAAGAAGGGGCGTGTTAAGAGCACAAAGGTGATTTACCTAAATTCCTTTGTGTTCTTTTAACAGGTCAAACTTGTCCGTTTTCTTTGTGTCTTTGTGGTGAAATTGCAGTAGTATTGTAACCTAATTCTACAGTATGCCAGAAGCAGCATTGATAACCGTAAAAGAATTCCAGGATCGCGAATTGTTAGGCGATTACGTTGAATTGTTTGAAAAAGCCGAGATTCCGTTTTCGGTAGAAGATTCCAAACCGCGTTTCGATGCCAGTTTTGCGAACGACGAATCACGACGTTATTACCGTATCAATGTGGCACCGCTAAATCTAAACAGCGCTCTGGAACTCTGCGAACGCATGGATCAGAAAATCATGGCTGAATTACCAAGTGATTATTACCTGTTTCAGTTTTCGGATGACGAATTACAGGATGTGTTGGTGCGTTCGTTTGAATGGAATTCGCTGGATGTGATGCTGGCAAAGAAAATCTTACTTGACAGAGGCGTTTCTTTTTCAGAAGCAAGTATTGCCTATCAACGAGAAGAATTACTGGATGAATTGGACGCTCCGGAAAAAGGAGACACGATACTTGTAGTATGTGGCTATATTTTTTGCCTCTTGGGTGGACTTTTAGGATTAATCATTGCGCTGACTATTTTGACCAGTCAAAAAACCACTCACGATGGTATGCGGATTCCGCGCTACAGTGCAGGAACCAAAAAACATGCGCAGCGAATGTTGGTGGCTTTTAGCATAGGCGTAATCGTTGCTTTGATTTATGTCACCGTTTCACTAGACTGATTTCTGTATGAAACAATCGCATACTTCTCCTTCATTATTCTTCCCCAATCTCAACGGATTGCGATTTGCAGGTGCGTTGGCTGTTATGTTGTTTCACTGTTTCACTTTGCACCGCGATATCTGGGGCGATTTCTACAATACACAATGGTTCAAAGCCATTGGATTAGTGCTGAATAAAGGTCATTTGGGTGTTGCCTTGTTCTTTGTGTTATCCGGTTTTCTGATTACGTATTTGCTATTGAACGAACTGGCACGCAATGGAAGCATCAACTTAGGACATTATTTCATGCGCCGCATTCTGCGTGTTTGGCCTTTGTATTTTGTGGTTACACTCTTCGGGTTTTTCATTTTTCCGCATTTACCTTACGGTGTAGAAACCGTGCATGAATTGTGGCGTTACCTCATTTTTGCTTCCAATATAGATGAAATCATTCTGGGGTTGAAAGACAACATTAATTTCCTTACAGCAACCTGGACCATCAGTGTTGAAGAGCAATTTTACCTCTCGTGGGGAATCTTCATTGCACTGCTTCGTTTCCGGAATAAAAACACCTTTTTGTGGTTTTTTCTTTCAGTAATTGCCGGAACCATTGTTTTTAGACTCTTCCACTTGAACGATGAGAGAACATTGTATTTTCATACGTTTTCAGTGATCTCCGATTTAGCTTTTGGTGGTTTGATAGCGTGGTTGGTCTATTACAAAAAACTCAGTTCCTTTTTCGAAGAACTCCCAAGATGGAGTATTCTACTGGCTTACCTGATTGGCGGAGCGTTATTGTTGTCGGAAGGAAAATTGCTTTCTGGTTCGGTAGTTTCATTTGCGCGATTGATTCCCGAAACAGTTTTTGCCTTTATCATTTTGGAACAAGTCTACGCCAAACATTCGTTTTACAAAATCGATCGCATTCCCGGATTTTTTGAAGCCGGAAAACTCACCTACGGCTTTTACCTCTTTCACTGCATTTACATTTGGTATTGGGCACATTTTTTCAAAGATCATCAACTTACAAGTAACTTCGGTTACTACGGTTTGTATGTAGTTTTGGTCTTCGTTTCAACATACGCAACGGCTTGGTTGAGCTTCCGTTATTTCGAACAACCGATCTTGCGCTTAAAACGTTTCTTTCGTGCTTAAATCAGACCATATGAAGACTGAATTAGAAATTCGTCCGATTCAACCGGAAGACAATACTGTACTTGCTCAAGTGATTCGTTCCGTACTGGAAGAATTCGATGCAGCAAAACCGGGAACTGTTTACACAGATCCAACCACCGATCACTTATTTGAGTTGTTTCAAACTCCTCAATCGGCTTATTTTGTAGCGGTATTAAATGGTGAAATTGTTGGTGGTTGCGGCATTTACCCGACAAAAGGCATGCCTGAAGGCTGTACAGAATTGGTGAAACTTTACCTCGCTCCTGCTACCCGCGGAAAAGGTGTTGGAAAAGCGCTGATGGAACGTTGTTTTGAAATCGCGAAGGAAAAAGAGTACACCGAAATTTACCTGGAAACGTTACCCGAATTGCACATTGCGGTTGGTTTGTACGAACGCATGGGATTTGAATACCTGGAAAAGCCCTACGGTGAATCGGGACATTTTGCGTGTGATTTGTGGATGGCTAGACAATTATAAAGGAATGTTTGATGTTGAATGCTTAATGTTTAATTAAGCCCAATCAAATTAGATAAATCCAGGTTCAATACCTCAATTAGACTTTTAGCCAATCATCTAATTAAAAATCCAACATCAAACATTCAAAATTCTTATTGTAGTCCGTTCAGTTGCTCCACGAAATAAACCGCTTTGTCTTCCAACTGCTCATAGATCACAGGATAGTCTTTTTTCGTTTTCGCCTGGTGGATTTTTGCCAAAACCTGATCGCGGTAATCCAACGCTTCGTCAATTAATTTATTCGTAACCTCTGTTTGAGAAGTTTTATACAATTGCACAGAGAAACATTCGTCTACTACGTCGAAAATCATTCCGTTTAACTGCTTTTTAATGGTGCGCTTACTTGCCATAATCTGCTATATTTTGTGCAAAGGTATGGAAAACCACCGAACCATTCCCAAACAATCGAAACGGTTTCATCGAAGGAGTTCGAAACTTTGTCGAACTATTGTCAAATCAGAAACCAGCTTCTTATATTTTACTTAATTTGGTACTCATGCAATTTGCCATAGTCGATATCGAAACAACCGGAGGAAGCACCAAAGCTTCCAAGATCACTGAGATCGCTATTTACAAACACGATGGCACGCAAGTCACTGATTCGTATGTGCAATTGGTGAATCCGGAAATACCGATTCCGGAGTTTATTGCCCGCCTTACGGGGATTAATGACAAAATGGTGGAAGATCAGCCACGCTTTTTCGAAATTGCCAAACACATCATTGAATTTACGGAAGACTGCGTTTTTGTAGCCCACAATGTTGGCTTCGATTACGGCATTATCCGCCACGAATTCAAACTACTCGGTTACGATTACCGCAAACCGCATTTGTGTACCGTTCGTGCTTCGCGTTATGTCATTCCCGGACACGATTCTTACAGCTTAGGGAAATTGGCCCGCGCCTTGGGAATTGTAGTAACCGGTCGACACCGGGCCGGCGGAGATGCACTCGCAACTGCCGAATTGTTTACCATGCTCTTCGAAAAGGATAAAAAAGGCTTGCAAACTTTTATTCAGGAAGATGTAAATCCGAAAATCCTGCATCCGAATTTGGATCTGGAAATTCTGGAGGAAATCCCAAATAAACCGGGAGTTTACAAGTTTTACAACGACGTGAATCAATTGATTTACATTGGTAAGAGTAAACACATTCGCAAACGGGTCGATCAGCATTTGCGCAACAACAAAACGCTCAAAGGCACTACAATGATGCAGGAAATTGCGCGCATTGAATTTGAATTGACAGGTTCTGAGCTAATTGCCTTGCTCTATGAATCGGAATTGATCAAAGTACACAAACCACTCTACAACAGATCGTTGAGACGTAATAATTTTTCTTACGGATTGTTTGTTTACGAAGACGAAGCCGGCTACAAACAACTGTTCGTAGATCGGTTAAACAAAAATTCAGGTTTACCACTCACAACGTTCACCACCAAGAAAGAAGCCAATGATTACATCTATCAGTTGGCCGATCAGCATCAATTGTGTTTGAAATTATGTGGGTTGGAAAAATCAACCGCAAGTTGTTTCGGATACCAGGTAAAAAAATGCCATGGAGCTTGCGTCAAAGTAGAAACTACTGTTGATTATAACGAGCGTGTTACTGCCATTGAACAATCACTCACGTTTGATCAGGAGCATTTTTACTTAGTGGAACCTGGAAGAGATAAGCGAGAAAAATCAATTATCTGGATCGAAAATGGTTCGTACAAAGGATTTGGTTTTGTACCGTTCTATATGTTAAAAAACCATCCGAAATCGTGGTCAAAATTCATTGACTTGCGTCCCGAAGATCGCGATGCACGCACTATTTTGCGTTATTACTTGCGCAAGAACAACGATCTGCAGCGTAAAGTGATTCAATAAACACATCAATACGATCGTATTCTGAAACAATTCGGGAACTTTAACTTTTGCAGCTAAAGTTCTCTAGTAAAGTCCGTTGCTTTTATCTACCTTTTCAATCGAATAGTACACGTTCGTCTTATGCCCACTGAATATGCCGGTTATAAACCTTTGCATTAAAAGTGGCTTCTATGGAAACAAACATACAAGAACGAAATTCCAAACAGATTCTTTGGGGAGAAGTTGCAGGTAAAGCTACAACGCTTTTTCAGGTTCAACAAAATCACCAACTCGCTGCAAAAATACGGATCCATAGAAAGCACGATAATCCGTTGTTAAACAATTGGCAAAGAATCAGTCTTGTATTTAATCAGCAATTGAAGGAGAGCTAAAATGACACTCAAAATTCGGTTCACGTATGTAATAGTGATTGTTTTACTCGGAACGATTGGCTTGGGTATTTTTTTCTTTATCCAGAAACAAAAAATGTTGAACCTACTTCTTCCTGAAATGACGGAAATCACCTTGATAAAAGCCAATATCAAGAGCGATACTATTTTTATTGAAGTGCATGCAATTGTAGTTAACAGAGCACCATTTTCGATGAATATCGACAGTATTGTCTGTGATTTGGCTCTGGGCGGAACGAAATTGGTCTCCACAAGTCAATACGTAGGCGTGCGTCAGCTAATAGGCGAATCGGATACGGTAATGTTCTCGGTGAAAGTACCGATTAGCCTTACACGCGATAAGATTGTGAGCTTACAAAGTCAGGATTCTACCGGAATTACCATCGATGCAACAATCATCTATTCGGGCTACAAGCTCAAACTAGCAAAAGGCAAAACTATCGGAGTTCCGGTTCCACCCGAATTGCGCGTTGTAAAAACAGAGCAAAAGAAGTTAAGTCTTTTGAAAAAAGACGTCAAAGTAGACCTGTACCTTGAAGTAATAAATGAAGGAAAGAACCTGTCGCTTGATATTAGCGATCTGCAATATGAGCTGACTATTGGCAATGATTTGTATACGAAAGGAAAATATCCAAAAGATATTTATATCAGACCTCGTTCTTCGGTCATCTTAAAATTTCCGCTCGATTTCTCTATGAAAAATCCGATGAAGACCATTCTGAAAGTCTGGGCTGACAACGATCGTGTTCCGTTTAAATTAATGTTGAGCGGGTATATCTATGCGGGTAAAATGAAACGTATTCCAGTGGTGATTTTCACTTCAGGTCAACTGGAAATAGTGAATGAACAGAAGAAAAAGTCGGAAAGAAAGGCTGAAAAAGCGCGTAAAAAGAAGCGAAGAAAAGCCCGAAAGTTGCATTAACAGACTTTTATTCTGCCGGTACAGGGATTTTTGGCTTAGTACAACTGATTGTACTTGTGGGGAAACTTATCCGTGTTTACCCCAAACAATGTTTCCGATTACCGCCACTACTACTATTCCAACTACTACAATCATCCGATCAATTATTAACGGTGTCTTTAGTAGCATGATGCTTCTCGATTTCGGAAGTTGGAAAAGAATGTTGGTTGAAGTAGTAAACGGTGATTGGTGTGGATTAAACAGTTTAGATGAACGCTTAAACGGAATGAGGCTGAATCTGAATTAATTCATTAATAATCAATTAATTAACCATTCGTAATTTTGCGAATTCACGACCGATTATTTGATATGCCAATTCGCAAAATTACGAACGGCTTTCCGAGACGAATACCAGCCGTTTTCAACCCCTCACCCTCACCGGATTACGCAACACATCTTGTTGTAAAACATGTACAAGCAATTGATATAATTCCGGGGATTCATCTTTGAAAAAACTCGGACGTTCAAAAAAATTCTCAATGCATACCGCGAAAAATTCATGATGATCAGTTGCAGCATAGTCGCGTAATAGAACATGAGTACCTTGTTTTATACGAGTACGTTCCATTGCCGCCAATTGATCAAAACGCTGTAGGTGCGGTTCACTCAAGAAACGGTATTCCTCATTATCTATACCATTTTCCAAACGCAAGGCATGCGCAAACTCATGTAAAGCCAAATTGACACCGTCTTTCGGAGATTCATGGCCTTCTTTTAGGTCTTTCCACGAAAAAACGATGGCTCCTTCCTTGTGTGTTTCGCCTTTGTGCCATTGGTCGGTAATGGTAGATTGATATGATCTCGGATAAACAATGATGGTTTTGAAATGGCGCAAGCGCACATCATCAAATCCGAAGGTAATTTGCGCCGCATACGATGCAATTACTACTCTCATATGAAAGCTTACTTCATCAAAACCTCTTGCTAAGAATTCCTTTTCGCGATAAAAGTACCAAGTTCGCTTAAGATAAAGAGCCCGTTCCGACTCACTCAACTGATGGTAATAGTATGATTTCTTTTGAATCTCAAGACATAACTTCTCGTAGACTTCCGAACCGGAAGTAGACATCTTCAATTGAGGCGCAACTTTCATTTTTAATGACAGCTTATAAATCCCCAATCCAAGTAATAGTAAAGCAGCAAAGATTCCCATTAATTTCAGTTACAAAAAAACGTCTCACCAACCGAAGTCAATGAGACGTTTAATAGAGTTAATCGAAATGATTATTTTTTCTTAACGATGAATCGTTTGTTGAAGTCGATCAAAATCGGTGTAGCCACACACAATGAAGAGTATGTACCGATTACAACACCTACCAACAAGGCGAACAAGAATCCTTTAATTGCCGGTCCACCAAAGATGAACATCACCAACAATACTACGAATAGGATCATCGATGTATTGAACGTACGACTTAAGGTAGTGTTCAACGATTTGTTGATGATCGCACCGTGGTCATCGGTATCCTTGTTCATATTCAAGTTTTCACGAATACGGTCATATACAATCACAGTATCATTCATGGAATAACCGATGACTGTTAGAATCGCGGCGATAAACGCTTGGTTCACATCCAAACTAAATGGTAAGAAACCGTGTAACAAAGCAAACACCGACAATACCACCATGGCATCATGCGCCAAGCTGACAATAGCACCCAACGAGTATTGCCATTGACCGAATCGGATCAAGATGTAAGCAAAGATTGCGATCAAAGCCAACACAATAGCGATAGCAGATGATTTCCATAATTCATTCGAAACCGAAGCCGAGATAGAGCGAGATTCAGTGATTTCGTAACCACCCATTTTAGCTTTGCAATTATCCAATCCTAATTTCAATTTATCCGTTACTTCAGCCGTAGCAGAATCAACAGCCAACAAGTAGTTTGTTGTAATTTCTACGTTGTAGTCGTTTGATTTTGTTTTCAAATCAATGGATGAAATCTCACCATTCTTCTCTACAAAAACTTTCGATAATTCACCTCTGATGAATTCAATGTCAGCTTTCTTTTCAAATTTAGCTACATACGAACGACCTCCGGTAAATTCAACACTTTGTTTTAATCCGCGAGTCATCAATGCTACAGCACCCAAAATGGTAATAGCGATTGAGAAGATGTAGAAGTATTTGCGTTTTCCAACCCAGTCAAAATGGAAGTTTTGGAACAACCCTTTCGAGAATTTGGTATTGAACGTTACATCTTTTCCTTTTTCGATAGAAGAAGTGATGATCAATTTTGAAATGACGATTGAAGAGAACAATGAAGTAAAGATACCAATGATCAATGTAGTTGCGAAAGACTCAATCTCACCTGTTCCGAATACTTTCAAGATAATCGCAACCAACAAGTGAGTTACGTTGGCATCGATGATAGAAGGCAATGCTTTAGAGAAACCAACCGATGTAGATGTTGCCAAATCAAGTCCTCTCGCCTGTTCTTCCCGAATCCTCTCAAAGATCAGGATGTTGGCATCGACTGCCGTACCGATAGTCAATACGATACCGGCAATACCTGCCAATGTCAATACCGCACCGAATGAAGCAAGTGCACCGAAGATCAAAATAACGTTCACGAACAAAGCGATGTTTGCTACCAAACCTGCTTTACCGTAGTAGAAATACATGTAAATGAATACTGCTAAGAAAGCAAGTGCGAAAGAAAGTAAACCTGCTTGTGAGTTTTCAGCACCGATTGTAGGTCCAACTTTGGTTTGGTCTTTAATGATACATGGTGCAGGAAGTGCTCCACCATTCAAGATACCAACCAAGTCTTGCGCTTGTTCAATAGTAAAGTTACCTGTGATTTCAGTATTTCCCTGATCAATTGCCGATTGTACGGTTGGTGCGCTGTACACAACACCATCCATCGTAATTGCAACTGAACGTTTGATATTTTTAGATGTCATTTCAAACCATTTGCCTTGACCTTCATTTGTCATGCGAAGGTTTACAGTAGTTTGTTGATTTTCCTGGTTTCTTGAAACATACGCTTCAGAAATATCAGATCCACCCACTTGAGCTTTTCCGTCAATTGGAATTCTAATTGCATGAAGTGCAAAGGTCATTTCCTTTTGATTTCCTTCTTTTTCTGCTTTTGCAGACCACATGAATTTCAAGTCAGGGAATGTCTGGAAAATCATCGCTTTAATATCTTCTCTTGCAAGAATTCTATTAACTTGATTTTTATTTTCAGTTGTAGCATAACCGATAACGGCTCCTTGTGGATTAGCTACCAACAACTTGAACAATTCTTTTTGATTCGATTTTGGAGCAACCAACGGCTTACTAGCAATTTTCGCTTTGTTAATAGAATCCAAACGAGCCAATTCAGTAGAGTCTGTTACACCAATTGCAGCTGAATCAATTTCAGGAACTTTCACTTCAGCCGAACGAGACATTTCGTTCGCTTTCAATAATACCCCTTGAATTTCTTCAATGTTATACGTTTCAAAGAATTGCAAGTTGGCAGTTGTTTGAATCTTTTCAGCTACAGTTTTCTCATCCTGAACACCCGGCAATTCAATGAACAAACGGTTCATACGTGCATCGCGCTGAATATTCGGCTGTGAAACCCCAAATTGATTGATACGCTGGTACATGACTTGTTCAATACCATCCATCGATCCCGCAAGCTTATCTCTAAAGAACGATTCTACATCAGCATTCGAAGAAGTAGTTTTCAATTCTTTCACTTCCGTGATATCCAATTCTCTTACCAACAAACGATTCGGGTAAGCCTGCTCGAATTCACTAATGAACAATGAAATAAAATCGCCGCCTTTGTTTGTGTGAATCTTGTAAGCTTTATCGTATGGTTTTTTGAAAACCATATCTTGTTGGTTACGAGCAAAACTTTTAACGAATTCAGGAACTGAAATTTCTACCGTTACACTCATCCCACCTACAAGGTCAAGACCGAAAGCCAAACTACGTTTCTTTACCGCCTGGAAGTTTGAACCGATGATCGGATACACTTCTTCTTCAGCACGCTCTGCCAACACTTCATTTAAAAACGCAGCTTTTGCGATCTCAAATGACTCAGGCTTGCTAAAGTCAACTCTAGAATCATTTGGAAGAGTGGCCCAAGTAGAGTCCATCTCAAATGTTTTCTTTTTAAGTTCTTCGGCACGAACTACTGCTTCTTTAGCAGCGTCTTCCTCTACATTACTTGCAACCAGGGTAAACGAAAGTTGATAAATGCACACAGCAGTTAACACAATCGTCAGAAACCAGAAAAATCCTTTATTACGCATTTCTTATTAATTAAGCCCGCAAATATAGAATTTACAGTTATCAATATCAACTTAGCGGGGAAAGCTTTTGAAAATAAATCGTTGATAACTAATTAAAACAACATAAAACCAATCAATTAAGGCTTCATTTTCTGCTGATTTCTTTCGAGAAATCGATCAATTTAGCGGCGAAATTAGCCCAGGAATGCTTCGCTTTTTCCACCTCAAGGTTCTGAGCGAAAGCTTGTTTCATGCCTTCATCAAAATATCGTTTGATTGATTTTGAAAGCAACGCTGCATCTGGCTGATCTACAATCAATCCGGTTTTTTCGTGTTGCACCAATTCTTTTAAACCACCCGTATCCGTTGCGATAATGGGCAGGTTAAAATGCATTGCAATGGACGTAATTCCACTTTGGGTAGCCGATTTATAAGGCAAGACACACACATCAGCTGCCGAAAAATAAAGTGGCACTTCCTGATCTCCGATGTATTGATTGAAGAGCTTTAACTTGTTTTGGATGCCCAGTTTTTTGATCTGTTGTTCATACTTTTCAAATGAACCGTAAACCTCGCCTGCCACAACCACACAATAATCGTCGGATAAAGACGCTGTAGCATCCAATAAAATATCCAATCCTTTGTAATCCCGAATAAAACCGAAGAAAAGGATGATCTTTTTAGACGGATCAATCCCCAATTTTGCACATGCCTCTGCTCGGTCGAGTTGTTTGCCGAAATGATCATACAGCGGATGATCGATGCGCAGGTATTTAGCATCCGGTTTCAACGACAACAAATCTTTTAGAACACTGTCTGACATGACCACAAAACCGTCATTGTGTTTCAGAAAAAAGCGGTTAAACGGTTTGTCGAAAAAGCGGTGTTCGTGCGGAATGACGTTATCTAAAATACTGATTCGGGTGGTGGATTTTCGCATTCTTTTTGCAACCGTTCCCAATGAAGGTCCAAAAAAGGTCATCCAATATTTGGTGATGAGTATTTCCGGTTCGAATTGTCTGATCTTGCGGGCTGTTGACCAATACGTAAACGGATTAATGGAATCGAGCCAACGTTTGGTGGGAATGGGATCTACCGTATCTTTTTCGGTTACCAATTGTGTTTCACCAGGGAACAGAAAATCAGGATATTGCCGCGTAAAAGTTACTGCTTGTAAGGTGTGATCTTGCTTTTCCAATTCGCGGTATAGATTTGCATTAAACTGCGCTATTCCGCCTCTGTAAGGATAAAGTGTGGATAAAAATGTGATTTTCATAAGTTCGGAAATCGCTTAATTCAATGAAGCTACCCGGTCAATCGCCGCCGCAACTTCGGTAGCCGAAAGATCATGCATACACGATTGATTGCGTTTGCAGGTATTGCCGTAATAACATTCACAGTTGGTTGACGGCTCAATGATTTCTCCGCGACCGTACAATTCAAATTCGTGTTTGTTGAAAATATTATTCATGAGCACCATTTTCTTTTGCAAGGCTGTTGCAATGTGCATCATCATGGAAACCTGTGTCAAAATCACATCACATCCATCTGTGAGGGCAATGAATTCTTCCAACGAAAAATGCCCTGGATAATAGGTTCCGGTTTGCTGCGACATTGCAGTGTTTTTCTCGTCTTCCAAACTTCCACCTAGAAAAACAGGGAAATAACCAGCATCTTTTAACGAAGCGGCCAATTCCTGCCAGCTTTCTACGGGCCATAAACGCGTATTCCAACGCGGACCGCAACCGGTGTTGAGCCCCACAATCACTTTACCGTTTGCCATTGCCTGAAGTTGTTCTTTCCAACCGGAAGCCAACATTTCATTTTTATGAATAAGGTAAGGTTCGTGCTGGAATGTTCGATGGCAAATCTCAAAGATTTCGGCCGGGTAACTTTTGGTGTTTTCCTGCGAAAGCTGATCGAAAAATCCGGTCATTAATTTATGTGTCGCTGCCGGTGTTGCCGGAAACAATTGACCAAAATTGGATGTATAACCATATTTTTCTGGGGCAGCAACGGTTTTCAGAAGCAAACAAGCTTCGGGTTCTTTATCGAGGTTGATGGCAATATCAAAAACGGAATTCTGAATCAACAGCAATGAAAACGCGTCTGGTTTTAAGATGACATTGATACTGTCTTTTGGTAACACTTCCGGTGATTGTGTGAGCCAGGTAATGTGACAATCGGGGAATTCTTCGCGGAATTTTACTACCAGAGGCGTGGTTCGAATAACATCGCCCAACGCTCCCAATTTGATAATCAGAATACGTTTTGAAACAGGGCGATACACTTCGCACGAAGTACATACGGCACCGGTTTGTTTATTCGGGACACAGGGAATGCTTCCTCTAAAAAAGACACAATCCTGACGTACATTTTCAAATCCAATATCGGACATAGAAATTTGTTTGGAGCAAAAATAATGGGATTTATCAATTGAAAATGTAAAATTGAAAATTGAAAAGAAGATCCGACCTAAATTGATTGTGATTCCTTCATAGAATACGTTCCTTGAATCACCTTTTCAATTTTACCTTTTCAATCCACAATTAATTACTCCACTCCGTAATCAATCAATTGCATGATGATCTCTTTGCCTTTCACCACATTAGATTGATTTCCGCCTGAAATTCTGAAATCAGTAAACTGTTTATAGTACATTCCAATACCTTTTGCGTATTGTTCGTACTTGCGGCGGTAATCAACAAAGTTTGAATAATCTTCTTGCTCTACCGTTACAGTTGACTCGAATGAAAAACCATTGATTGAACCTGGTTCATGAATATTGCTGTAATAACAATCCAACGCATCTATGGTATTGTATGCATTGCAATTCCATTCCTTGTATTTATCCGGAGCAAATACGAGCTTGATGGTACGTTGATTTTCTTCTACCAACTCTGCTCTACCTGAAGCCAAAATACCTGTCCAAATATCCTGAAGTACCCAAGGTTGATTTAAACTATCTCTGAAATAGCGTTCGTAGCGACGCGCAATACGACCTTCATTGTCCATAATCGTATCTCCGATTTTGGCTTTTACATAGTAATTCAATGTTTCGTCTAGACCAAGTGCATCGTCAATGTTTATTTCACGAACGGAATAAGTGATGTAACGTCCTTCTTCCAGCGGGAAATAATCGTAGTGCATATCTACAGGTTCGGACTTTTTACACCCCATTAATAAGGCTGTTGCAATGATTGTAATTCCAAAAAAGTGCTTCATTCGCAAATCCATTGATGTAGTTTTGGCTAAAAATACGATTTTAGTTCTTAGCTAAATATCCAAATGAACAAAGACTGTCATTGGTCGAAAAAACTAGCCGTTCGGGCTAATTCCGAGTTGTTTCATCTGGCGTAATTTCTCTTCAAGTTCTTTTCCTTGCAATTCACGCCCGTAGTAAAAGTATTTTTTGCCTGTTTCTTTCCCTGCATTATCATAGGTAGCGCACCAACCGTGACGTTCGCCTTTTTTGTAGCGTTCAAGAATCATCTTTTTCCCATCGGGATGATTGATGGTGAAGAGTCCTTCTTTCGCTCCTTTTACGTACGTTCCTTTGCTTTTGATGGTTCCACTTTCGAAATATTCAATGACTTCGCCATCCAAGACACCATTTACATAATTGGTTACCTTGGCTGGTAACTCACGTTTATCATCGGGGTTTTCAGAAACGTAATAAATGGTTGTTTTACCATTGAGCAAATCATTTTTGTAGGTTTCTTTTTTGCTGAGTCTTCCGGAAGGACCAAAATAATCCCAGACACTGTCTTTGAGCTGGTTTTTATAAATCCCGCGCGCAAACAAAACCCCTGATTCATGATACATTAAAGCAGCAGATCTTCCGGTTTTTTCATCGTGTTTGATCACGGCTTTCACTTTCGTAGAAGGATAATAATAGGTGAATGTACCGATTGGTTTATCGTCCTTAAACTGTCCTTTGTATTCAAAGGCGGTTGACTTCGGGTAGCTTTTCTGCCAAACTCCTTGTTTTCTGCCTTGGGCATCTGTTTTATTAACACCTTGAGCCACAACTGTAGCTGTAAAAAAGAGTGCTGCTATCAAACCGAAAAACTTCATCATACCAATTGTTTTATTCCTTCATAAAGTGACGAAACGGTAAAGTCTGCCGACTCATGTATTTCGTTGTTATGTGACACAAAAACAGTTTTCATGCCAAGATTTTTACCGAATTGAATGTCAGAGTTGGAATCGCCGATCATTACCGCTTTTTCAAACGCAATTGCCGGAAAATCGAGCTGCGCTTGTAACGCCATTCCCGGTTCCGGTTTCCTTAAATTCCCACCCGATCCGGCCAATTCCGGTGCAAAATAATAACGATCTATTTTACCTCCTTTCACCTGAATCAATTCACTACAATAAGCATGAATGTCTGAAAGGTTACGCTCTGTCATGATTCCTTTGCCGATTCCTTGCTGGTTGGTAACCACTACAATTATTCCAAAAGCTTGGTTTGCAAGATATAAAGCTTCCGCTACACCATCCAATAATTCAAACTCGTCAATCGATTTTACGTAATCGTCTATGAGGCGTTTATTGATAACACCATCGCGATCGAGAAAAAGTGTCCACGATTGATCTATATTCCAATTCATTTATCAGATTTCTTTTTCGACCAGGTACACATTTCGGGTGGAAGAATTTCTTCCGATCAGTTCTGCCAAAAATCCGGCTAGAAAAAACTGAACCCCCATAATCATAGCCGCAAGCGATATGTAGAACTCCGTACGAGAAGCAATCAAACGCGCATGTGTGTCGAAGAACAATTTACTGAGTCCCAAATAAAACGCAAATCCGAAACCGATGATAAACAGCAATGTTCCCATGGCTCCGAAAAAGTGCATGGGTTTCTTACCGAATTTACCCATAAACACAACCGACATAAGGTCGAGCGGTCCATTGAGAAAACGATTCAACCCAAATTTGGTCGTTCCGTATTTACGCGATTGATGGATCACTACCTTTTCACCGATTTTAGAGAACCCGGCATATTTGGCCAACGCCGGAATGTAGCGGTGCATATCTCCGTAAAGTTCAATGCTTTTCACTACAACTCGCTTGTACGCTTTGAGTCCGCAATTAAAATCATGGAGGTAAATGCCTGTCAACCTGCGTGCAGCCCAATTGTATAATTTGGTCGGAATGGTTTTGGTAATCGGATCGTAGCGTTTCTTTTTCCAGCCCGAAACCACATCAAAATCATCTTCAACGATCATGCGGTACAATTCAGGCAATTCATCGGGAGAATCTTGTAAGTCGGCATCCATGGTCACTACCACACGACCTTTCACTGCTTCGAATCCTTTTTGCAAAGCGGCAGATTTACCGTAGTTCCGTTGAAATTTAATTCCACGCACATTGGCATCTTTGGCCTGCAGAGATTCAATTACTTCCCACGATTCATCTTTACTTCCATCGTCAACAAACACGATCTCATATGACAATTGCTTTTCGCTCAAAACACGAACAATCCAAGCATGCAATTCAGGAAGCGATTCTGCTTCGTTGAATAAAGGCACTACGATCGATATTTCAGGTTGCTGCTCCAATGATTTCAATTTTGTAACAAAAATAACGATTCTATCGGCATGGCAACGTGGTAAGATTAACAGTCATCAACATGCAAGATTTAATAACATTGAGATTGGAACTCCTATTAATTTACAATTTCACGAAACGAATAACCTGATCAGACAATCGAAGGAAATAAATACCTGCATCTAGTCCGGTTAACGGTATTTCAGTTGAGACCTCTCCTCCTATTCCTGTGCGAACAACGTTTCCAGTAGTTGTCGAAATCGAATACTCACCTTTTAACAAACCACTCACAGAAAGTTTATCCTGCGCCGGATTCGGGTAGACCTTAACGGCTTGTTTTTCGGGAGATTCGGTTGCCAAAATAGCGTGATCGGTAATGGTAAATACATCCAGTCCTGCTTCCGTAACATTGATATCAGGTGCGTCATCTGCAACAGTTACAATCAATTGCATATCAGCTGTAGGTTGAATGTAATCGGCAATATGAAAACTTCCCGGTAACCAAGTAATGTGATAACCTGCCGGAGGATATGCCGCCAATTGCACTTGTGTAATCCCATTCGAAAGGAACACCTCTAAGGTATCATCGATTTGAAACGGGCCGTATTCGCAGAAAAACCAAGCCTCATAATACAAATAAGGATCAGGATGTGAAGCCAGATCAAAAACCGGTGAATACAAGGTTACGCGTCCACCATCTACATCATCGTAATCGGAACTCACTACATTGTTGGCGTTTCCTGTGACGTAAGCATAATCACCACAATCGTAATAGGCATCAAAAGGAGGAGCCGCGGTATCTGCTGCCGTAATGGGAATTCCACGTTCCCAAAATCCGGTAGTCGCGCCATTTGCTGAAGCTGTCCAACCGAAATCGAATGAAAAATCATCGTAATAACCGCTTGTTAGGGTAATAGTGAGTGTTCCGGTAGAACCGTCGAGCACATAATCACCGCAGTTTGTTTTGTAGCCCCACTTACCGGCTGTAACGGTGGAATTTCCCGGATAATAGAGTTGAAAATCACTTTCCCCAAAACCATTCGTCGGTTCTTCCTGAATCATTTGCGGCACTTCAATACGCACATCGGCATCAATGATCGGGTTTCCGTTTTGATCTTGTACCACAACCATTAATGAAAATGGTGGAATCGGCACTAAATCAATGGTATCCATCAGCAAAACACCTGTGGTAAAATTGACCATTATCGTTTGCGGGTAATAAGCTACTTTATAAAAAGTGACGCTTTGCGCTCCGTTTAACATCGTACCTACTCCATATTCGCCTTGTGCGTTAGACAGGTCGGAATGCGGATTGTTATTGATCGTTACAGAAACATCTGTGAGCGGATTCAAATTGGAAGCATCTCGTACTAAGCCTTCATAATAGCCGGGTTTTACGATTGTGGGCTGCAAAATGAACAAACCTTCACTGATATCGGAAGCCAGTTGCAAACCAGAAGGTAAAAACGGATAAGCACCCCAACTGCCGTTGAATGTTCCGTTTTCAAGCGGATGTGTATCATAATTGGCTATTTCAACCAAGTTATGCGGTCGGCTCATGTCGTGAATCGTAATTCCATCGGTGTAATACGAAGAAACGATCAACGAATCGTCTAGAATAAACGCGTTGTGCGGTATGATATTCAGTCCGGGACTACTGCGTATGCGATCAACCTCTTTGATGTCATCCGGACTTGACACATCGTAAACCGTAAGATAAGAACCAGCAATTTCATCGGTTGTAACGGCGTAATGATCGTCGGAAGTTACCCAAACATTGTGGGTAAAGCTATTGGGGGTAATTTGGGTAGCGATCAATACAGGATTGGTGTGATCAGAAATTTCAATGGTCGACAAAAAACCTTCGCCGATGTGGGCACCGTAAAGCATGTTTCCTTGCGCAAAGGCATCGTGGCAATACCAATTATCAAACACTCCCACTTCTATCGGATTCCAGGGGTCGGTATGGATATCCAAAATAATCATTCCACCGTTTCCGCGATTAGCGCCACAGATGTAAGCCCAACCTCCGGTGGTATCAATAAACACGTCATGCGCGCTGGTCCATCCGTTGCCAACGGGTCCGAAGTAATACGTTGTAGGTAACACATTTGATGCTGGTAAAGGGCTCATATCGATGATCAACAAACCGTCGTCAGCTTCGGTAGTGACATAAGCATAATCACCATAAACCTGTATATCGCGCCAAATGGATTGCGTACCGGGTTCCCAGAAAACTTCTACCGGATTGGCCGGATCCGCGAGACTAACAATTGATGTTCCTCCTCTCGTTCCAACAAGGGCATATTCAATGCCGGTTTCATCGACATAGCCCCAGCAATCATTGAGTTCAACATTATGAAGAGCCATATAATCAACATGACCGATCAAAGACATGTTTAATTGAGTGAATGCGTTTGATCCGATGAATAGACCTAAAGCAAGGAAAAGAATGCGTTTAATCATGGCGACAAGTTACAAAGAAAACGGTTGTTTGCCAAGGGTGGTTGCGTGGTGGGGCAGAGAATGTTTCCCGCTGAACGCGCAGATGAACGCAGACAAGGTTGATCGATTTGTTACCGCTAGACGATTAGAGTATTGATTTTACCTTTTATGAACTAATTGCGAAAATTCGGATGCTTCTGAAGGAAGATCTTTTACCCAGGGCCATTGTGAATTATCCCATTCGTATTCGCCTTTTGCCGGGTTCCAATTAAAAATCAGATCGATCTTTTTATTCTTGAACAAGTAGGTTTTCTTTTTGGGAGTATTTTTTTTGTAGATGCTTTCAGAATAAGTAGCCGTTATAATAACCTGATTGCGCGTTTGAGATTTTACAGAGGATTTCAATTCCCAAACGGTATTTTCATCCTCTTCCATGCCACAGGAAGAATCAAGGTACTGATCTACCACAAATCCACCAATTCGAACAACTTTTCCTTTATGGAAACGCATCCCGGTCAATACACAATAACCTCCACATGAACTGGAAGCATACTCATTCACCCAAACCAACCCACTTTCAGGATGAGGATCAGTCGATAAATGTTCGCAGCTAAATTCATGGTACAATACCGATTTGGCTCTAACGAAATAATCGTTTCCTTTTTTAACGGCGTAATAGCGATAGAAAAAGTTACTATGTTTCAAATCTACAATCAACTCATCTGTGCCATCAAAATCCAGATCAGAATAATAACAAGTTGCCCGAAGGGTTGAATCGGTGTCATGAATATAGAATGGACACCATTTTTTTAATTGATTTTCAGAGAGTAACTGCTTGGTTAAAGAGGCAAAATCAAGCAATTGGTGCGAAAGTTGAATCGGTTTTCGGGGTGATGATGGATTCACTAATTGTGAAAAAGCAGTTGAAACCGACGAACTATACAAATCAATTGCCCCATCATCAAAAACATAAGAATAGGTTGCTCTTCCTGACGCAAAATCATGAAGCGTATCCTCAGGAAATACGATCATTATTGACTTGCTTTTACGTTTAAAAATGTAAATGGGAAATTGCTCGAAATCAGTTGTAATGAACAGTGTGTCAATTTCACCATTAAACGTCTTTTCCGGAGAATTCAAGACCTCATTCGGTTTTCGACAGCAAGAAATAAATAGTGAGAGCACTGAAATAAAAATAACAAATGCTTTTGCTCTATTCAACATTCTACAATATAAACAGCGCAGCGATAATAAAAATCAAAATGATGGCGATGTATTGCCACACATCTACGAAATACGGAAAGTATTTTTTGTAGGCTTCCTTGAACTTACTCATAGCGCAAAGATACGGATTTTAGGAATTGGGAAGTTGACTTCACTAAAACCAGTTTGTCATTTCATTGGTAGCTCTTTATTCGCTTTCTTTCTCGGGACTTTGCATCAATTCTCGTTCAAAATAAACGACTTCGGGCAAGTTGGGATTATCTATTGGTGTGCAATAATAGATGCGGGGAATGTAACGTCGAATCATTAATCGTACGGTAGGTTTTGCCATTGCATAAACGATTTCGCCTTCTTTGTATTTGTTTTCCATGGTTGTATAGAATGAATGAACATTGAACTTTTGTAAACGACAAAAACAATGAGACAACCAATAGGCGATCGTCTCATTGTTTGATTCGGGAAACAGTTTTTTACTACCTAAACTCTATCAATAAAAGCGGTAAGCTACTGTTGCTTGAACCCAAACATTTTTATAGCGAGGTGTGGTGGATGTACCATCACCGTTGTTGTTAAACATATCCCAACCGCCACGACCACTGATCACGATGTGGTTGACATTAATATCTAATCCCGCGACAAAACATAAGGTGTTTTTACGTACATCATCGTTTTCGAATTCTTGTTCTTGCGCGATGGTGGTAACGCCGTTACTAAACACGTCTTTCTGGCTTACGAGGTACGAAAACTGAGGTCCGGCCATGATGGTAATGAATTCAACCGGTTTCACCAGGAAAAATACCGGAATATCAATGTAATTGGTTGTACGATCGATTTCGTAGTGACCTCCTAGAATTGTCCCGTTTGCCTGAAATCCTTTTTGGGAGTAAAGCAATTCGGGTTGTATACCGATCAATTTCCCAATTGGAATGGCTACGAAAGCTCCACCGACAAAACCAAATTTGGCATCGGCATCAAATTCTTCTCCTTCTGAATCGTATACGTTTGAATAATTGGTGCCGACTTTCACTCCAAAAGTGAGTTGCTCGCGCGCATCGGTCTCATCTTGTGCTGTTGCGGTAATCGGGCTAACCAACAGTGTTAGCAATGCGATATTAAAAATCGTTTTCATGGTGTGTTTTTTGCTTTTTAAAGGGAAAGAGCATTGGTTGTCTTTCCCTGTTTCGCAATCGAATTATTTCGCTTTGCGATTGATGCTAAATTCATTCAATGCGCGACCCAATTCCATCATATCATTGTTGAATTCTTGTTTGAATTCTTGCCATTCGTAATCACCTTGTGGCGTGTAATTGTCCATTTTGGTTCTCATAGCTTCGTTTTCAGCTTTCAAATCATCTACTTTCTTTTGGTATTCGGCAGAGTTTTCTTTCTTTTCTTTTGCAGACAATACAGCGAAATCAGCAATCATTTGATCATTAGCGGCAATTTTAGCTGTTGTTTCTTTTTTGTATGCCTCCACATCGCTCAAATAGGCATCTTTTGCTTCATCCAACTCTTTGTTAGCTTCTGTTACATCTTCTTTTGCATCTTCCAATTTTTCGGATGAACTGTTGCAAGCTGTTAAAAAAGCCATTGAAAACAATGCGCTAATTGTCAATACTGTTACTGTTTTTTTCATGATGTTTCGTTTTATTATATGAGAACTGTTTGCGTATCACCGAAGGAAAAAAGGACATTTCCTATTGCTTCAATGCTTGCAACAAAGATCGGTCTACTGCCATGAATCAGCGTTACAATTGAAGTTAACAAGATTACATAAATCACACATAAACAATTAATTACAATTTTAACAGACAAAAAAAAAGCATCCATCACGTATGACGAATACTTTTTTCCAAGACTTGTTTTTATAAGCGAAAATTCTATCAGCTTATTAAAACAACTCTTTACCTATCGACTGTAACCCACTGCTACTGCCATTTCTTGTTGATTGTTTTCCCTATAATTAACTTAAAATTCGTTTTCGTAACCACTTTTAATAATGGTCGAAATCATTTTAAAGCGCACATTTGCTTTCACCGAATTGGTGGCATGCGCAGGGATGATGATAGACTCACCCGTGTTGAGCAAATTAGAAATGTCATTGACCACTATTTCGGCCATTCCGTCGATTATTTGAATGAAAGTATCAAAGGGAGAAACTTTCCCGGATAAACCTTCGCCCGAATCAAACGAAACTGCTGTAACACTTCCTGTTGTTTTGCGGATAATTGTTTTTATTACTACTGCGTTCGGGACGTAATCAAGTATTTCTACGAGGATAAACACCTTCGATTTTTCCAATTCCGGATTTGCCAATTCGTTTGTTATTTATTAAAAAAAACAAGGGTAAGTTGTTCAATCCCCACCCTTGATACTGATTTAAACGACAGACGTTGCAGGTGTTAACCACTTCGTTGTGTTCGCAAAAATCAGTGGAAATTTATGCTGTTAATTGAGATTTGCGTAAAATGTTCATAATCTCACCGCGTTTTTTATTCAAGCGTGTTTCAACGCGAACAATCAAAGCGTGTTCTTGCCCGTTTACAAACGTCAAATCTTCGGTTGTTAATTCCGGATACTGCGTTTGCAACTTTTTAGACTCCACAGCCCAACTGCCTGTGTTAATCTTAAATGTCGCATCGTTTTTATGGGGCAAATTACTCATGTTTTTTTAGTCTTAAATAGCTACTAATCTTGTGATACAAAGATGTTGAGAGTTGAACGAATAAGTCTTACACTCTGCCGTCAAAACCTTACATAAATCACATATCTTCGAGGTTTGTAAATCGTTTTTCCTTGAGTTGTTTGTAAAACGATGGCGAAAGTCCGGTGACTTTTTTGAATTGGTTCGACAAATGCGCTACACTACTGTAATTCATTAATTGCGCTATCTGTGTGAGATTCAATTCATCATACAGTAAGAGTTCTTTTACCCGCTCAATTTTGTGTGTAATGATGAATTGCTGAATTGTTATCCCTTTTACTTCTGAAAACACATTCGCCAAATACGTATAATCGTAGTTCAGCTTCTCACTAATGTAATCAGAGTAGTTGACGTGCGGTAATTCTTCCGAATAATGTACCAACTCTATTATAACACTCTTGATGCGTTCTATAAGGATACTGCGTTTGTCATCCAACAATTCCAAACCAAAGACTGCCAATTCATTCTTGAGGATCATTCGATCTTCATCATCGAGTTCTTCCATTATTTCGATCATTCCCAACTCAACAATCTCAAAATGCAACCCCAATTTATTGAGTACTTCTTTTACTGCTATTTTACAACGCAAACTTACCATGTATTTGATATACAGCTTCATTCAGTTTCTAAAAATTAATTAAATAACTAACTTTTTCGGATCTTCGTCCGAATCTTCATGTTAGTCCAGTGGGATACAACAACTTTTGTTGCGCTGCATTCTTTATGCAACTTTATAATGTCTAAGTGGATAGGTCTACCTATAAAGACACTTATACTTTCCCTAAATATACGGATTTAAAACCACTAACTGACTTTTTTTCAGCTTAACTTTAACGAAACTGACTTTTTGTCGTGTAAATCATTCTTTTTGTGCTTTGGTTTAGGATTTGACAAAAGAAAGCAACAACTTACAATAGAAAAAAATAAACATCATGGATAACAATCAATTTACCATTAAAACCCAGGAGGCAATGCAAGCTGCTCAAGAGGTTGCGCTTCTTGCAGGTAATCAAGCTGTTGAAAATCCGCATTTATTGAAGGGAATTTTCCTGAAAGATCAGGATGTTGTTCCTTATATTTTAAAACAAAACGGCGTTAATCGCGAATTGCTGGAGCAAGCTCTCGATCGTATCCTTTCTACTTTTTCGAAAGTTTCAGGAGGTGATATCTACCTTTCGTCAAAAGCACAGCAAACGTTGCAGCAATCGGTTGTGCTCGCTAAACAACAAGGCGATGAATATGTATCCATTGAAATGCTATTTGTGGCTTTGCTGGAAAGTAATGATCAAACCGGACAATTGCTGAGAGATGCCAAAATCACTAAAAAACAAGTAATCGCAACCATTATGAACTTGAGAAATGGAGAAAAAGTGACTTCTGATAACCAGGAAGGAACTTATAAATCATTGGAGAAATATGCCAAAAACCTCAATGAATTGGCCAAAGCAGGTAAATTGGATCCTGTAATCGGTCGTGATGATGAAATCAGACGAGTACTGCAAATTCTTACACGTAGAACCAAAAACAATCCGATTTTGATTGGTGAACCTGGTGTTGGTAAAACAGCCATCGCAGAAGGAATTGCTCACCGAATTATTGATGGTGATGTACCTGAAAATTTGAAATCGAAAATCGTTTACTCGCTTGATATGGGAGCGCTGATCGCCGGAGCTAAATACAAAGGTGAGTTTGAAGAGCGACTTAAAGCAGTAGTGAAAGAAGTGACTGGCGCCGAGGGTGAAATCATTCTCTTCATTGACGAAATCCACACCTTGGTTGGAGCCGGTGGTGGTGGCGAAGGAGCGATGGACGCCGCTAATATTTTGAAACCTGCCCTGGCACGTGGAGAATTGCGCGCTGTTGGAGCAACAACGCTGAACGAGTACCAGAAATACTTCGAAAAAGACAAAGCATTGGTGCGTCGTTTCCAACCGGTTTTGGTAGATGAACCAGACACGGAAGATGCGATTTCCATTTTGCGTGGAATCAAAGAAAAATACGAAAATCACCACAAGGTATTGATCAAAGATGCGGCGATTATTGCGGCGGTTGAATTGTCGCAACGCTACATTACCGAACGTCATTTACCCGATAAAGCGATCGACCTCATCGATGAAGCTGCGTCGAAGTTGCGCATGGAAATCAATTCGAAACCGGAAGAACTGGACGAGTTGGAACGTAAAATCATGCAGTTGGAAATTGAGCGCGAGGCGATCAAACGCGAAAATGACAAAGCCAAACTGGAGCATCTGGGGAAAGAATTATCGACCTTGGTTGGACAACGAGATGCATTTAAAGCGCGTTGGCAAGCCGAAAAAGATGTGATTGACGCCTTGCAAAAAACGAAAGAAGCCATTGAGCAATTTAAACTGGAAGCCGATCAGGCCGAACGTATGGGCGATTACGGTAAAGTAGCCGAAATTCGTTACGGACGGATTAAAGAAGCCGAAGCGAAATTGGAAGAGTTGAAAGGCAATCTGGCTACCATGCAGGTCAACAGTAAAATGATCAAAGAAGAAGTTGATGCCGAAGAAATTGCCGATGTTGTTTCTAAATGGACCGGAATTCCTGTTTCGAAAATGATCGAAAGTGAAAAGTCGAAATTGCTGAAACTGGAAGAAGAATTAGGTAAACGCGTGGTGGGTCAGGAAGAAGCAATTAGCGCACTTTCGGATGCAGTTCGCCGTAGCCGGGCCGGATTGCAAGATATGCGCAAGCCAATCGGATCGTTTATCTTCCTTGGACCGACCGGAGTTGGAAAAACCGAATTGGCCAAAGCACTTGCCGATTATCTGTTCAACGACGAACACGCCATGACACGAATCGATATGTCGGAATACCAGGAAAAACACAGCGTGAGCCGTTTGGTTGGAGCGCCTCCGGGATATGTAGGTTACGATGAAGGTGGTCAATTGACAGAAGCTGTTCGCAGAAGACCTTACTCCATCATTTTGTTGGATGAAATCGAAAAAGCGCACCCTGATGTTTTCAATGTCTTGCTACAAGTATTGGATGACGGTCGTTTGACAGATAATAAAGGTCGCACGGTGAATTTCAAAAACACCATTATCATCATGACTTCCAATTTGGGTTCACACCTCATTCAGGAATCATTTGAGGGTGTAAAAGAAGACGGAATGGATGAGGCAATGGAAAAAGCCAAATTCAAAGTGATGGAATTGTTGAAAGCAACCATCAGACCCGAATTCTTGAACCGAATCGATGAAACAATTGTGTTTACACCGCTCAACAAACGATACATCAGAGCAATTGTGCAACTGCAGTTGAATCAGCTTTCTACCATGCTGCAAGAACGTGGTATCCGCATGCACATGACTGAAGAAGCCAAATCACACATTGTGGAGGCCGGTTTTGATCCGCATTTCGGAGCACGACCAGTGAAGCGTGTGATTCAGAAACAAGTGCTCAATGAGTTGTCTAAAGCCTTATTGGCCGGAACAATTGATACTGCACAAACGGTTGTTATGGATATCTTCGACGGAAAGATCGTCTTCAGAAAACCAATTTCGGTGGAAGAAGAAGTTGTTTGGTAAGCGATTCCTCAGCTATTTTTCAGCTACAAGTGGCGCAGATTTTCACAGATGAGAATTTGCGCCATTTTGTTTTCAATCCCTCACAAAAACTTCTTGTATCCTTCCATCACGCGCTGCAACACCATGGCTTGCACCCGCTTGGAATATTCCTTTTTGTTGGAAAGAAAAATAATGAGCTGAATTTCATCTAACATCCCCAATACCAAGCCCAATAATTGATTGCGCAAAGCCAGATTGGAAGTGAGTGCTGTGGTAATGAATTGTTTCTGTTTACGCTCGGGCAAATCAACAAATCCGGGGTTCAGTGAGCGCATTGCTTCAACCGTAACCAAACACAAGCTCGCATGCTGAAACTTTAGGATTGGTCGTAATACCGTGTTCTGGTAACGTTCGTCTTCACTTACATCAGGACGATCTTCAAAGAAAACGGGCTCTAATAAATCGGCGCGTTGCAGGTCTTTGGTACGGGATTCTTCTTTCATAGTATTTTACTAACGTTTCATTGCCGATTTCGTTCGTTGAAACCTTACTTCGTTTCCCCATACATCCGTTCCATCAAGGTCAAGTAAGGCAAAATAGAATGGTGAACAAATTTGTTTTCGGCATTGTACTCCGGATACTGTTCGAAGTACGATTCATCGGGAATCAAAGGTACAAAGATTCCACAACGGGCGAAGGCATTTTCATGCAAGTATTCGGGCGGTTCAAAACCAGGTGCCGATTTCAGAATGATTTTACCCAATTTGCGACCTAAGTATTTTTCAAACCGTCGTTGAGATCTGCGCGTAGGTTTGTCCATTTTATTATAAGCGTGTTTTAAAAACCAACGCACCGGAATGGGAATTCCCTTCATCAATTGCCGGGCTTCAGAAAACGGATTTGTCGCATTAAAATCGTTCACTGTTTGAACGGAAAACGGAGTTTCAGGTACCCAATCGGCCGCATTTACAGTGTTGAATGCCCAACCCGGATAGGTCATCGATTCGTAAGCGTAGGCAAATTGCAGGTTTCCCGGTTTAGGAGCGGCACTGCAATAGGTTTTGATGCGTAAATCATCCGGAAGTAACCCTCGTTTTTTCAAACTCCATAAATGAGCAGTTACCAGATAAGCAATCGTCCCACCCTGGCTATGTCCGGTAATGAATAAATCACGACCTCCGCCAGCCACAAACGCATCAATTTTCGGAAGCATATCTTTCATGAGCGCGCCGGTTGAAAACAACCATCCCACGTGTACTGCGGCTTTCGGATTTTCAGCCAAAGCATAACGAAACGTATCTTTCTCGGCAATTTTCATCCAACCGGTTGCCGGCACCAGCATTGAGTAAAAATTGGACGCCCAACTCACCGTTGAACCTGTTGTTCCGCGCACACTGATCACTCCTACTCCGGCATCATCTTTCCAAAAATCCCAGCAATTATCCAATCCAACAACCGGTGATCGGTATTCGTGTTTGAAACGTGTTGGAGCCGGAAAGTCGGGATAGTCCACAGAATCAACAAAGCGGAAGTTGACTTTGATCAACTCCATGCTTTCTACAAATTTATACCCCGGCTTCAGTTGAGCCGCTGTTGATAATGCGAGGAAAAAACAAACTAGTAGTAGTATCTGTTTCATGTATTAGTTTTTTAAGTTGGGGCAGTTTGGTGAGTTTTTTAAGTTAGTTAGTTTTTTAAGTTTGGGGAGTTTTAACTCAAAAACGTAGAAACTCAAAAACTCAAAACTCCATCCTTATTTCCGACACACAATCCCATACACCATCGGGATTTTATTCCCCAAATGTTTGATGCGATAAACGCCCGGTGCATCTTCTTGTAACTCTTGAAAGCACGTGTAGGGCGAATAATCCCATTCGTGATAATTGGTCAATCGCAAACCTGCATCCAGTAAACTTTGAAGCGTTTCAGATGTTGGGTGATTCCACGAAACGGTTTCGTAAGCAATAGCAGCTTCGCGGTCGGCATAGCTTCCTTGTACTTGTTCCACAATCGTTTCGGTATTAAAATACGAGTAAGTCACTTCTTTGAAATGATCATCGAACATCCAAACCACAGGATGAAAATCAACCATAATAAAAGTGCCATCGGGTTTCAGAAAGTGCTGAATGATATCGGCCCATTTATCCAAATCGGGCAACCAGCCAATGGTTCCGTAGCTGGTAAAAACGATATCAAACTGCTCTGAAAGGTGTTCTTTCAAGCTGTACACATCACAGCAGATAAAACGCGCATCGAGGTCTAACTCTTTAGCCAAATCCGTCGCTTTTTCTACAGCTGCATTCGACAAATCAACTCCAACAGTACTTGCCCCCATGCGCGACAGCGACAGTGTATCCTGACCAAAATGGCATTGTAAATGCAAAATCCGCTTTCCGGAAACGTCGCCGAGCAATCCTAATTCCAGGGGTTTCAAGGTTGTTTCTCCGCGCAGAAATGCAGGCATATCATAGAAATCAGAATCGATATGAACGGTCGTTTTCTGATTCCAAGCTTCTTTATTTTTTGCTAAATAATCTTCATTCACCTTCTTCATTCCAAATACGCATTAAATAATCAACCAATTCTTCTACTCTCTTTTTGGTGAAATCGGCATACCAACTACTATAAATTAATTGTTGAATGGTTCCACCTCCAGAATATTCATCTGCCACCAATTCAGCACTTAACTTGCGTTCCGAATCCCTAAATTTGATCCAATTGCGTTGTGATTCTTTTAGCAAGAGCTGATCGTCTTTTGAGAGTTTCCTGAGTAACAAGCCATAGTACTTATTGAGTAACTTGTCGTAACCTGCTTCATAATCGTAACTGGCACGGGCCATTCCAAAAGTGGTTTGATCAGCTTCCAATTGATACGAATAAATACCGTGCAGCAAAAACGTATCTTTTGCATAGATGCTGTAAATAGAATCGGAAAAACCAACCCAGCCTTCATGCTCTTCTTCACCAATAGCTAATTCGGTCATTTGCTGTTTCAATTGAATGGTCCATTCCTTTTTAAGTGAATCGAGTTGTGCATCTTCCAATTGTGACCAGCTAAGTGAAATGGAAAAAACAAAAAGTGGGAACAGTATATTTTTCATGGCTGTTTTTTGCCAAAAATAACTTTAAAATATGCTGGAGAAATTAAAATTATTGATGAATGATCTTTAGCTGACCAATTTGCGAAACCGGATGAGTGATATCATAACTCACAAAGAACTCGTAAATCCCGGTTTCCTGAACAATAAAAGATCCTGTTTCAAAATCAAACGATTGTTCAATGGAGTACTTACTATCTTTCACCACATCTTGTTTTTTACCAAACCGGTAATACACTTTTGCACCGGTTGCATTGATTGGATTACCCGTAAAATGAACTACCTCTCCTTTTGTGAGATACTCTTTTTTCGAGATTGTATAACACGCAAATTGCGGAATATCGGAATTCCTGTAATCGTAAACCATTAGTTTAACTCCGGAAGAATCAACCGGTGGTTTATGTTTAAAGCGAACGTTAATCGCATCAAACGGAGTTAACGAACTCACCGATAAACATCCATCTTTTATTTCTGTAGTGAGTTCCACTTTTTTTCCATTATGAAAAGCAACCAGTTGAGGTTGAGTGGTTTTCAGTAATTGATCCGTCATTCTTAATTCGCAGTAATAACTTTCTTTTTCAAGATCATACTTGCTTTTTTTTCTTCCAGAATGCTTGGTTATGCCATTAGTCATTGATTTTGAAAACAACTCATACTGATTGTAACTGCAACCGTCAATATTCTTATCGTAGGGTAAATCTGCCGCAAAATCATACTTGGGACGTTTCAGAAATTTAAGTTCGGTATCGAACTTTCCGACCGAAAATTTTGCCCAAATCCGCATTTGATCGCGCAATCGTTCATCGCCGTAGATGGAGAATAAATGATCGAACTCTTCTAATTCATAACGCATGTAGGAATTGGTAATTGGTCCTGAATTACGGCTGTAACACGTCCAACTGGCGGTATTGTATGCATCCAAACTATGAAACATGGCAGCATAACAACTATCGTGAATTGAAGCCGCCAATTGATCTTCCGGAAAATACGTGCAGTATTCTTTCAATCCAATCAATCCATTGATAAATCCGTTTAAAACCGATTTGGAAGCAGCGAGATTGGGGTATTCTTCAATCCATAATTCGCCTTCTTTAGTGCGACCTATTGTTCCGCCGTCACTTTCCGATTGCAGCATAAACCGAATAATTTGCTTCGACAGATTCAATGCCTGTTTGTCGTTTGTCAGCGCATAATAACGCAATAAAAAGGATGCAGCGACACCTTGAGTCATTCCTGAAAACCAAGGCGCTTTCAAACCTTTGAATGCAAAATTGTAGGGTAATCCGGCACGTTGATGCTCGTCGTAAAAAACCAATTTGGATGTATCAATGAAATACTTGTATTGATTGACAATTCGTTTGTAGTAGATCGAATCACCGGTTTCCTGAAAAGCATCAAAGTTCATGATTCCATAAATGCAGATAGTGAGCGCATGGTATTCTTTTTTCTGAGTAATGATGCCGTTTGTATCAAAATTGCGCTCATACTGTTTTATGTATTTCTCCACATCGAAATGCGCAAACGACTCGTAGCTCTTCAGTTGTTGAGAGTAAACTACGGTGGTCATGAAAAAGAGAATACTGATGGAGGTGATTAAACGATACATGGGTAAAACGGATTTACCTCATGTACTTCTGAAAAAAAATGAAGGTTGCCTGAATGCTCGTTTTTATTTAAAAAATTGCATCCAATAATCGTGTTCGGTTTCTATGATAGAAATCTCAATGCGCTCTATTTCTTTTGCCCTTTCATCAATTGTTGTATAAGCCGAAATAGGTTGATCGTTGGCGTTGCTTTCTTTATAAATCTCGCCATAGAAATGACGGAAAAAGAACAGATTATCAAATGTCAGAATGTCCTCGGAAGCATCGCTGGATTCATGAGGAGCTATTTCGGTAGCTAAACAACTTCTTAAATGGGGAAAATAAATCCAGTACAAATCAACCGTATCTTTGGTTTTCAGGTCAATTGCCACCGGACAAATTCCTAAAATACGTGATTCGGAAACCAGCCGTTCATTGTCGAAAAAGGTATCTTCTTTCAGTTTGTAAGCAATTAGTTTGTAATTATTCGGTTCGGGTAATTGAGTCAATTGTTTCGCGAACGTTTCATTTTCGGCCGAATAATAGTTCAACTTTTCCGCTTGAATGTTTTTGGTCAAAATGCGATACAGCGCATCATCACTGAATAATTTCGGGTTTTCTTCTGGAGTAATCATGCGCCAAACGCGTTTTGCCCACACGACCATTCGCTCTTTAATATCGAAGTATGTAATGAATCCTGTTTCGTTGTAGGTTAATTCATATGCCGGTTTATTGAGTAAAGCTACCGGTGGATCTGTTGAAACAACCGGAAATAATTGCTTGTATTCAAACAAGTTGGAATAATCGCGTTGCATACGCAAACGACCGGTAGAATCCCAAACCGACCAAATTCCAACCCGGCAATTGTGTTCAAATGTACCTTCTGCCTTTTTCTGACCGTTTCGGTAGTATGAAACGTAATTTCCATCCAGTTGCTTATTGACCTGCGTGTATTCGCAATGCAGATTTCCGTCCTGAAAGGATTTCGTTTCTGTTTGTGCCAATGTCATTACAGACCATGCGCAAATCGTTGCAATCAACGTAAATTGTATCAATCTGTTAGAAGATTCCAATAGTCTAAAATTTTAAGCGTGTTACTATTATTTACAATCTCATCGTCTTCCCAAATCATCCTTTCTTTCACCAATCTGAAACCAACTTGCCTGTAGCCTTGAGTGGAATAATAGCTAAAAAAACAATCTATTTGTTTTTCCGGTTGATACCGATACGAATCGCCGATCACCAATTTACGCTTCATTACAATCGGATCAGTTGACTTGTGCAGGTACATGTAATCATACGACCATCGTGAAAGCGCACCGTTTCTTACATAAAGTAATGATTCGTCTTTGGTGCCGAGCAACCAATCGGAATAGTTTTTACTGAAATCACTTTCCAAATTGTTGGTTTCCAGATAATGCTTCGCGGCGAGCCATTCCGAGCTATGTGGTAATCTGTAAATAAACCGAAGGGCTTTCTTATTCTCTTTCAATGTTTTCCATTTACAATAATTCATTGCATTGTCCCAGGAAATACCCAACACAGGATACTCATCGTACATTTTGTCGGAGATGTATTTTTCCCACTCTGCTCGTTTAGCAATCGTTGAATCGGGTAATTGCGACCGATAATAATGATCCGACGAATCTTTATGTATCGCTTTTAAGTATTCCTTGTATTCGCGAAAAGTGACTTGTTTACTGATTTCAAACAACCGAACTTCATGCTGTTGATCTGAAACTGTATCGCCGATCAATTGGAATAAATTGAGTGATTGGGTAGGAATGACATAAACGGAATCCGACAAAGGCTTTTGCATCGAAAAGGCCATACATAAACATATTCCGGCAACAAGTAGCGTAATTATTCCGTGTTTCATCTTACTCACAACGTCATTTCAGTTAAAAGTAACAAAAAAGACGCCGGTTTAATCTCTGGGTCTGTAGATGGAAAAGGTAATTCCCCAAACAATCAAGGTGACAGAAGTATAGGAAACAAAAAGCGGAAGCAAATAAATCAATTCGACATAAGTAAGGTTCTTTGCCCATAAAACCGGCCATAAAAAAGATCCGCCGACCAGTATTAGCTGAGCAAATGTGTGGATCCGTTGATATTTCCCGGGAGAAATACTTCGTTTATTGAGCCGTCGGTTGACCAGAAGAATAATCACCAATGCCGGTAGAGAACATAAACCGCTAACTACGGCTGCTATTCCGGCAAACAGGCCTATTTGATACAAGTCATCTCCGGTACTAGTGAAATACGCTTCTAAAACAGAATAAACGCAACTGCCCACCAAAATGGTAATCAACCAATTAAGCAACGTAATGCGAACGGGAATGATCAATTTATTTTCCATTCCGTGTTATTGAACCACATTATTCGCTTAACCGATTTCATCTAAAATTTCACTCGCATAAGGTGACGGAGCATTGACTTTGCGGCGATAAATAACAAAAGTGACCGCCCACGTGCAAATTCCAGCTAATGTATATGACACTGCAATTAACAAAAATTGAAACGTTTCGGTTCCCGACAAACCATCGGCAAAAACATACAGCACAAAGAAGGTAAGCATTGCCAGGAACAAATGGATTGCCATGTGAATCAACTGATAAGCTCTTCGCTCTAATTGGCGTTTATTGAGTTGCCAGTTGGCTAGTGTCATCAAGAGTATGGTCGGAAAAGACGTCATTCCACTCATTATAACTGAAATGAGCATGAGGCCACCTACTTCTTCCAAATCATTAGGTCCGCCTTTAAACAAGGAGCCCAATAACGGCCATAAAGCGCTTCCGATCAAAACGGCGATGATCCAATTGAGGAACGTGCGCCAAACAGGGATATGAGTGGGTTGTTTCATGGTGATTTTTTTACCGAATATAAACGATTCTTTTATTCGGTGCAGGTCTTTGACTATTTTTAACCTTCATTGGGGAATCGGATGTGATAATTGTTTTTTTATTTGATTCGTCTCAAACTTACCACAATGCTACCTTACTTTTTTCAGCCTCAGGCTGATGAAAAAGTAAGCAAAACATCCTCTTGCGCCATTCTAAGCCGCTCGTGAAAAATGGCTCTTTCTGTGTTTTAAGGTCAAAAGTGTCAGATCGGGATCTGAAACGCAAGCGCTTTTGACAAAACACAACGAAACAGCCATTTTTCTTACGTCGCTCCGCCCAAGGCGGATTGGCGCTGTCCGCAAACTAAATTATAGTTTAAAAGAAGAGCATTAGATTACGATGTTTTCATTTCGCCTAAAATTGGTTAGTAGTATATTTGCGACTAGTCAATTTTTTCTTTCATTTCCGTTAAACCGATTGTGAACTAAAGTGTACCTGTCATTATGAAATTGCGTTTGTTATTCTTGACTTTTACTTGTTGCTCTATCTTAACGATGGCTTGGTCACAACGTTCTACAAATTCGCTTTCCGATAAAAAACAATTCCTACAACTGGCCGGTCAGCCGCTTTCTTCCAAGTACGGTAATATTGCCTCAATTAAGTTGATTGTGGATACCAAAACGGAAAAACTGTACTTTATCAGTTCAAAGCACTTCCGCTATCACTATGATTTTGTGACCCAACAATTGTTTTACCCGTACGATTTGTTTGTGTTCAACGAAGAGAATTACAGTGCTTTTTCAAAGCGCGATTATTTGTTGGCCAATATCAATTGCAACGAAGCAAGCGGAATGTACTACATTGATCTTTCGGTTTTTGATCAAATGCCCGCCAATCGGATCATACAATTGTTTAACGCCTTAAAAGCCAATTCTTATTTCAGCGAGCAATTGGTGTTTTTGCTCAATACCGAACGGCTAATTGCCCTGCAACCCGAATTGGACAAACACATCAAAACCGCCACGCCAAGCACCATTTATGCCGCCATCGATTACCAAGCCATCAGCGAAGGAAAAGTGAAAGGTCGTTTGCGTTTTGAACCGCATTTGGATTCGTTAAAAACCCCGCTTTTGGCTACCGATATTGTGTTTACGCAGGCAACTCCGGAATATCTACCAACAGTACGCGGATTGATGCTCACAGCTTTTCAAACGCCGTTGAGTCATTTGGTGATCTTAGCTAAAAACCGTCACATTCCCATAGGCGTTTACACACGTTTGTACAACGATTCGCTGTTACGATCGCTTGATCAGCAATGGGTCGAACTCACCATTTTGTCTGATACGTTTTACATCAAAAAAGCCGAAGTTTCCTTAGGAACCCCGATTGCCAAAACCGTTCACCTAAAAAAAGATCTGAAAACCGTTTCGCTCATTGATGCTGCTGACTTAAACCCAAAACTGGCTGAAACCGTTGGGAATAAAGCCGCGAATTTCGGATTGCTTTACACGGTTAGTCAATCCGGAAAATTCAAGGTGCCCGAAGCAGGTTTTGCCATTCCGTTTTATTGGTACGAAGCCCATGCGAAACGTTCGGGGGCAGATAAGTTGATCCGTCAATTGATCGAACATCCTCCACTCGACCCCGATTCATTGCAACTGCAACTGAAAGCCATTCGCAAGTGTTTTACGAAAACCAAAGTAGATACGGCTCTCCGTCATCAATTGGAACAAAAGCTGGATGTTTCGGGCTTTAGAACGTTCCGTTTCCGTTCATCTACCAATGCTGAGGATGCGGCCGGTTTTTCAGGAGCAGGATTGTACGCTTCCAAAACGGTAGATTTAGACGATTGTAATAAGACCATTTCCAACGCACTACAAGAGGTTTGGGCCAGTTTGTGGTCGTATGAAGCATACATTGAACGAAATTATTTCGGCATAGCCGACGAAGATGTAGCCATGGGTGTATTGGTTCACCGTTCCTTTCCGGATGAAGCAGCCAACGGCGTAGCCATCACCAAAAATATCTACCGCGACAGTTACGCCGGTTTCATCATCAATGTTCAAAAAGGAGATGTGAGTGTTGTTACTCCACCAGCTGGTGTGGTTTGCGATCAATTGGTGTTATATCCGGCAAACGAATTATCTGCGTTTAAACGAACGACTGAAGTCATCACTACTTCCAACCTCAACGAAGGAAAACTGGTGCTTTCTGATAGCGAACTGGGACTTTTACAATCGGAATTGGAGCGCATCAAACGCTATTACTGGAAATACGCGTATTACCCGAGAATCAACGAACAATACGACACATTCGGGTTGGATCTGGAGTTTAAATTCAGTGCTGAAACACGAGAGCTTTATATTAAGCAAGTGAGAATCTATAATGACTAAAGGATGTTGGATGATTAATTTTTGATTTTTGATGAGATTTTACTTGGAAGCTCAACCTCGGAAATCTTGAAGAATGATCCATTTTAGATTCGGAAAGTATAAAAGGAATTTAGGTTTAAACGACTTGATCATTCGACCAAACACCATCTGTTTTCAATTCCCGAAATTGTGATTTTGCCCTTCGTCTCATCAAAAATCAAGCATCCGACATCAAAAATCCTTCCTAAGCGAATTCCGCCAACTCCAACCAACGCTCGGTCGCTTCATCAATACGCGCTACAATCTCGGCAAGCTTGGTACCTGCATTCATGATGTCGTCATTGCTCGATTCCGGATTTGAAAGCACATTGGTAAAGGTTTCCTTCTGTGTTTCCAAGGTTTCCAGTTCTTTTTCCAACTGTTCGAATTCTTGTTTTTCTTTGAAGGAAAGTTTCTTTTTTTCAGCAGCTGAAGTGGTACTTTCTGACATTTGCGTCACTTTCACCGCTTCAATTTTCTCTTCTGTCGGTTTTTTATCGCGTTTGTTGTCTTGTGCCAGTTGTTTACGGTATTCGGTGTAATTTCCGATGATGTCTTTGATAGCGCCTTGTCCTTCAAACACAAATACGTGATCAACCATTTTATCCATGAAATAACGGTCATGCGATACCACGATCAAACAACCTTCAAACGTTCGCAGGTAATCTTCCAAAACGCTCATTACGAAGATATCAAGGTCATTGGTTGGCTCATCCAAAATCAAGAAATTCGGATTGGACATCAACACCGTCATCAATTTCAATCGTCGTTTTTCACCTCCACTGAGCTTGTACACGTAATTGTAGTGCATATCGCGGTTGAAGAGAAAACGCTCTAAAAACTGAGCTGCAGAAAGTTGTCTACCCTTTTCCAATGGAATGAACTCAGCAATATCGCGAATTACGTCAATGACTTTTTTGTTCTCATCGACTTGGATCAATTCCTGGCTGTAGTAACCAAATACCACGGTTTCGCCAACAACTACTTTTCCGGCGTCGAGCGGTTCGCGTTCCTGGATCATGTTCAGGAAAGTCGATTTACCGGTTCCGTTGTTTCCAACAATTCCCAATCGTTCTTTTCGGTTGAAATGGTACGAGAAATTGTCGATGATCTTTTTATTGCCGTAGGATTTACCGATTTTGTGGAGTTCGAGGATTTTGGTTCCCAAACGTTCCATTTTCACCGGAATTTCCATTTCACTATCGTCAATGCGCTGACTGGCTACTTTTTTGATATCCTGAAACGAATCTAATCGTGCTTTTTGTTTGGTACCACGGGCTTTTGGCTGACGACGCACCCAGTCTAATTCCTTACGGAACGTATTGCGCGCTTTATCAATCGTAGATTCCAATTGTTCCTGACGTTCGGCTTTTTTCTCGAGGTAATACGAGAAATTTCCTTTGTAACGGTAAATCGTTTTGTCGTCCATTTCCAAAATGGTATCACACACCACTTCCAGAAAATAACGGTCGTGCGTTACCATCAAAATGGTCGATTTGGATTTGGAAAGGTATTCTTCCAACCATTCGATCATATCAAGGTCCAGGTGATTGGTAGGCTCATCGAGCAACAAGAAATCAGCTTCTGCCACCAATACTTTTGCCAGCGCCACACGTTTTTTCTGTCCACCGGAAAGGCTCCCGATTTTCAGGTCCGTATTATCGAGTTTCAGTACGCTCAAAATCTGATTCACGCGCACTTCTACATCCCATGCATTGAGATCGGTCAATTCCTGAAAACAATCGTTTACAGCGTCTTCATCGCCGCTTTTGAGAGCAAGGTTGTATTTCTTTACAATTTGAATTTCTGGCAAATCATGCGCAAAAACGGCCTCTAAAATCGTGTGATTTTCATCGAGGTTTTCGCTTTGTTCCATGAAGGCAATGCGAATGTCGTTGCGGTATACAATGCGCCCGGTATCGTAATGCTCCAAGTCCATGAGGCAACGCAACAAGGTTGTTTTACCGCTTCCGTTTTTGGCAACAATGGCTACTTTTTGGCCAAGGTCGATTCCGAAATTAAGGTCTTGAAATAAGATGCGATCACCAAACGATTTGGTTAGATTTTCAACTGAAAGATAATTCATAATGTGTTTAAACTTGAGCGGTAAACGATGAGAAGATTCTCACAAAACGCCCGGTATGCTCGATATCTTTAAAAACGAAGTGAGTGATTGCTTAACGCAACCGATCCATCGAATCCAATAACTTGCGGTCTTTGTTCACACCACGATTTCCGAGCCAAACCAACGGAATTCCTACAATCATGAGGTAAACCGGTACGCCGATGTGCATGGAAACTTTGGTAATAGTGAGCAAGGTAAAGTTGAAGTACAATGCAATAAACAATCCGATAACAACCAGCAGGTAAAACGTGAGTACGAAACGTCCTAATCGCAATTGCAAACGCAGGTTTTTATACAGAATAATGGTGATCAGCAACAACACCGTCAAAATCACATTTCCCCAGTAAAGCGGTAGTTGCAACATATTCAACGGATCTGAATCGGTAGCAAACAGTTCGCGTGTGTTACCGAATAAGGTGAAATGATAACTCACATCTTCATTTGAGAACGAGAAAATTTCCATTCCCAACAACGGAAGCGCTACTAACAACAGAGCAACAAAATAAAAAACGGTTTGAATGCGTTGGATCATGTTTTTGAATTTTCGTCAAAAGTACCGAAAATAGTGAATTGGATTAATGATTCGGGTGATTTTAATTGAAAAGAGAGGTTTACTTAAATGATGAATTATGAATGATCAATTATAAAGATTGATATTGGTCGGAAGTGCGGTTTAGGTCGAATAATTGAAAATGTAAAATTGAAAATTGAAAAGATGGATTTACCTGAATTCATGGGATTTACGTCGTCAATCATAGGGTCATCAGTGATCAATTGCAATGAACGGAACAACATCCTGCTAAAAAGTCAAGTTTTAGCCATTGAAAAAACAGAAATAATTACTTTTGAACTTTCGATAGCACAATGAGCATCAAGACATTTCGTCAACTATTCATTTTCCTAGTTTCCTTTCTGGTTATTGGATGCAAACAACAAATGCCTTCAACGTATGAAGTTCACTACCCGACAGGATTGAAGGATAGCGCTGTTTTTGTAAACTACAATCTGAGTGCCGACAGTTCCTGCAATTTCTACATGAAATACAAACTGTTTTTTCGACTTTACAAGAAAAAGGGAATTGAATCTGCGTATCAGTATTATCTGCAACATCCTGAAGTGAAACTCAGTCAAGCCGATTACAAAGACTACAAACGATTGGGATTTTATTACAACAATAATAGTGACACGGCGCAGTATTATGAGAGCAATCACACCAGTGAAGGGCGGCAGGAAGAGAAATATCTAAAACCGACCATCCCCTATCATCAGCCGGCAAGACCGTATTATCACATTAAAACCAAATAAAAAATATGGAACGATTATATTATGCCATCGAGCGCGGAGAACGCATTGCCATTCACCTTTTACGGTTCTACGACGAAAGTCAATACGTCATTACAAAATCAGTAACCGTTGATGAGCCTAAATACCTCAAAAAAGAATTGTTGAATTTTAAAATGGAAGGTCACGAAGTAAAAGGCGAACCTGAGTATACATTTTGTGGTGCGTTTGATGATTACGGAGACAAACTTTCGTTTAAAGTTGAAAATCAAGTTGCCGATCCGTCAAACACATGGGTTGAGAAAGATGTGTTAAGTTTTAAAGGGAAATACGTTGATGAAAGTTTACATCTTAAACAAGTAAGTAAACGAACCCAATGGGAAACAGAACGCGTATACCTGCCAACAACGGAAGAAGAATTATTGAACAACTTTCAGCAGCTAATTGCAGGCTAACAACTATTTTCGGCACTGAGGTAAAGAATCCAATAGCATACAATCATGAACACACACTCCGATCGCGAAATTTTCAATTTCCGCACGTTAAACGCTCCGGTTGAAATTGTTTATCAGGCATTTGCCAATCCGGCGCAATTAAAAGAATGGTGGGGACCAGAAGGATTTACCAATACCATTCATGAATTTGACTTGCAACCCGGTGGAAAGTGGATTCTGACCATGCACGGTCCGGAACAAGGGAATTATGAAAACTCTTCCATATTTCAAGTTGTAGAAGCCAATAAGCGTGTGGCATGGAAGCGCGTTTCAAAACCATTATTTGATATGGAAATTGGGTTTACGCAACTGAGTGATGCAACAACCGAAATTTCGTTTCGGATGACATTCGATACGGCAGAAGAATGCGCCAAAATCAGACCTTATGCCGAGCCTAAAAACGAAGAGAATTTTGATCGGCTGGAGAAAGTAATTCACGCAATAGAACAGTAATGCGGATGGAATCACTAAACACAACCATATTCAACAAGTTCCCTGTCCTTAAAACCGACAGATTGACTTTGCGCGAAATTCGCGTATCGGATGCACCGGAAATTTACAAAATGCGCGCAAGCGGAAGAGTGAACCAATTTATTGCTCGCCCGAACATGGAAAAGCTGGAAGATTCCGTTGTGCTTGCAGAAAAAACCATTCAGGCCTACCAAAACCAACAAGCAATCGGATGGGCGGGAATTTTAAGAGACAGCAATGAAATTATCGGCACCTGCGGATTCAATATGATCGATTTCTACAACTTAAGAGCAGAAATTGGCGGTGAACTTTCGGTAGATTATTGGGGGAAGAATGTTGCGCTTGAAGCCGTGGAGGCCATCATTCGATTCGGGTTTGAAACCATGAACCTGCATACCATTGAAGCGAAAGTATCGCCCGGAAACAGAGGCGCTATTTTTCTCATGGAAAAAATCGGTTTCAAAAAAGAAGCTCATTACGTTGACCGAATCTATTTTAACGGTTCTTTTTCTGATATGGCGGTGTATACGCTCATTCATGGAAATGAACAGTACAGTTTGTGATATACTGAGTGATTAAACCGTAAATTTAACCGTTGCACAACAGCATGCGTTTGGCGGTAATTTTACCGATTGTCTGTTGATGATTGTAGCAGAAAGAGGCCCGATCAATACAAATAGTAAAAAAAACGCCATGAACAACAATCCGAAAACACTCAAGAACAAATACATACCTACAACTGAGTTCTACAGTCAAATCATTGAGAGTTTACAAGATTATTCCATTTTTACTTTGGATGAAGATCTTACGATCAATAGCTGGAGTTCAGGATCAACCAAGATTTTCGGTTACGAATCAGAGGAAGCCATAGGGAAATCGTTCAACATTATCTTTTCTGAAGCCGATGTAACAAACGAGGTTCCGAAAAAGGAAATTGAAACGGCCTTAAAAGAAGGAAGAGCAACCGACAACAGGTGGCACATTACAAAAGACCAAAACCTGTTTTATGCCTATGGGTTGGTTTTTCCTCTCACAGGTTTAGACGGAGAGCGATTGGGTTACGTTAAAATTCTGCGCGATTTAACCGACCGGAAACAATCGGAAGATGCCATCAAAACGTATGTCAGAGAACTCGAAGAGTTGAATTCGCACAAAGAAAGTGTTATGGCAATTCTATCGCACGATTTGCGCAGTCCGCTTTCTGGTATCATCGGAACAGCAAAATACCTGAAAGAAAATTTTCAGAAAATGAAACCTGAAGCTGTTCAGGAAATGCTCGATTTACTCTATAAATCATCGTTGGATGAATTGGAAATGCTGGATTATCTCGTAGAATGGGCACGAATTAAATATGCATCGGACGTATTCTCTCCCACAAAAATAGAACTGACCGAAATCCTCGGGAAAGTATTTGAAACGTTAAATGAAACAGCTTCCATTAACACCATCAATCTTCACCATCACGTTGAAGAAAACACTTCTGTATTTGCCGACCGTAAAATGCTCCTCTCTATCTTGCAAAATATTGTTTCAAATGCGCTGAAACACACAGAAAAAGGCGGTGAAATATCGGTTTCAGCAACGAGTGATGGCGACAAAATTATTGTTCAGGTAAAAGACTCCGGAATTGGAATGTCTGCCGAAATAATGGAAAAACTGTTTACTCCCCAAATGAAAACACTTTCGGAAACACGAAAACAAAATAAGGGTGCCGGCATAGGACTTTTATTGGTGAAAGGGTTTCTGGAAAAAAACGGTGGAGAAATTTGGGTAGAAAGTATTGAAGGAGAAGGCTCCTCTTTTTACTTCACCTTACCCATAAAGGAACCTGCTTATAAAATCGGTAGTTCAGACGAAATTATGTTTGACGAAAGTGCCTAAACTCCAATTTACACGTAATTAATGACATCAACAGTTACCGTTTCAACAATTTACACGTGTTCTTTGGAAAGAGCTTTTAAGACTCCCATGCTCTGTGATATTACCAAAGTGCACACCGGATATGGAGTGATGCCCAAAGTAACACATTGCACAGATGACAAACAATGGGGGAAACCGGGTTCTTCTAAAAAAGTATATGTCGCCAAATCACTGACTCAAAAAGGTGGATTTGCATCTGTTGATAAAGTGATTGAACGCAAAGAAAATGATTACTGGAAAATTGAAGTAAGTGATTTTCAAGCATGGATGCTGGGTTTTTATAAATTCGTAGGCGAATGGAAAACAACCGAACTTGCTCCGGATTCCATCCAAATCGACTACACGTATACAATGCATTCGAAAGGATTATTGTACCCGTTAAACTGGCTTTTTACAAAGTTATTTTGGCGAAGGTATATGAAACGCGTGTTGGAAAACATTCTCAAAATGGCAGAAAATAAAGAACCCTATTTGTACGAGTAAATCGATTTTTGGCCATAAGTTAAGGGATAAACTCTAACATAAGTGCATTACGAATGTGGCAAAGTAATTGAATTGTATGCAGAAATTTAAATTGCTTGACGATGCTTTTCTGATTTTGCCCCAGATTTTCACAGATTTTCCTTTAGGTTTAAGAACAGAAAACTTATAACTTTCTGAAGAACCAGAGAAAGAAAGGTGAACTAAACAGATTTATAGAATCGATCTATTCTGTGTATTAGACCTTACTTTCTCCGGGACTTTTGGCCATTTAGAATTTTAAGCATCCAGGCTTATTAAAGGTTTTAGCCTCCGTCCCTATTGGTTCAACAGTTTATTATTAAAGCTTAAACCAAATTTATGAAAACATTTTTTGTTGGAATAGACATTTCTAAAGATTGGTTAGATGTGGCTATTTGCGAAGGTGAATCTATGAAAGTACTGGTGTCTTTCAGGAATGATAATTCTGTTGAGGGTATTGAAAAAATAATCCTCAAATGTGCTAAATCGGTTGCGAAGCAGAAACTGTGGTATTGCTTTGAACATACCGGAAATTATGGTCTGCTTCTAGCCCACATACTCGAAAACAAGTCGATTACTTACAGCGCGGTTCCTGCTTTGGAAATCAAACGCTCAATAGGCATGACTAGAGGAAAGAATGACAAAGTCGATGCTGTTCGTATAGCTATTTACGCAGCAGCAAACCACTTTAAGTTAAGTGAAACAAAACTTCCGGGAGAAAAGCTATTGCGAATTAAGCACTTACTCACTCTTAGAGGGCAACTTTTAAAGAATTCTCAGCAACTACAAAACAGTAGAAAAAGCTTTCTTGTTGCGGCCAAAAGCGTTGATCTACAAGATGTCATTGAAGATCTTAATACTAAAATAACGGAGCTTAAAAAGTCGATTTTAATCATTGAAGAAAAGATCAGAACCGAAATCAACTCTTCTGAAGATCTGACTAACACCTTCAACAAAGTAACCAGTGTAAAGGGAGTTGGTTTGATGATCGCCGCCACAATGATGGTCTACACAAACAACTTTACGGCCTTTGATGATCCGCGAAAATTTAACTGTTTTGCCGGATTAGCACCTTTTGGTTACAGTTCAGGGATTAGCATCACAGGAAAAACGAGAACCAGCTCTCTTCGAAACAAAACGATGAAAACGCTACTCTTTAATGGTGCAAATACCGCTATTATGTATGATCACGATCTGAAAAAATACTATAACCGAAAGAAAATAGAAGGAAAAAAACACATGACTGTTATTAATGCTGTAGCGTGTAAAATGGTCGCTAGAATCTTTGCTGTAATCAAACGAGAAGAACCATATGTAAATTTAGTACGATAAAAATTTGCATATGTCCAAACCTTAGAATACACGGATTTTCACAGATGAAATACGTGATGCAATTTGAAGACTATACGCGAGCGTATAGTCCAATATCTGTGGAAATCTGAGCAATCTGTGGCAAACTATAGCTGTTTTTCTTATTCTATTTTGAAAGATGGATGTTTTCGTGATCTAATCATTCTTTCGTGCTTAACTTAATGACATTGCCCGTAGGGACGCAATAAGGTAACCAGCATCCTACTCCATATTTCTTCCGTCCCAGCGGGACGGGACATTAATAACCTGGAAACCTATTATCTTATTTTTGTGAAATCAATTGAGTAATATGATTCGCAAACTGCACCACATAGCCATCATCTGTTCCAACTACGAACAATCAAAGCATTTCTATACCGCGGTTTTAGGATTAACGGTGCTACGCGAAACTTATCGCGCCGAGCGCCATTCGTACAAACTGGATCTGGCACTAAACGGCGAATACCTGATTGAATTGTTCTCCTTTCCAGAGCCTCCATCACGTCCTACTCGACCCGAAGCTACCGGATTGCGCCACCTGGCATTTGAAGTAACAAATCTGAACGAAACGATTGATCACATACATCTACACGCTGTTGAAACAGAAGCCATTCGCTTGGACGAACTCACCGGAAAACGTTTTGTGTTTATAGCTGATCCTGATGGATTGCCAATCGAGTTTTATGAAGGTTAATCAAAATTAGATTAACCTATATAATTCAAGATTTTCTAAATTGATTTTTAAGTAAATTAGCATTTAATAAATGCTAGTTTCATTACACTATTTACTAAAACCTAAACTAATGAACAAAGATTATTGTCCTGAATGTTGTCTCCAAACTAATCATGACATATTATTCACAGAAAAAATCATCAGTGATCCATCAGATGATTTTCATTGGAGTATACAATTTGAAGTTATTCGTTGTAAAGGTTGTGATAATATACAATTTAGACATATTTATGGTGATGAATCAATGTTTGATGGTGATGAGAATGGAGGAATAGTCTATTATGATGAAAGAAAGTATTTTCCTGGATCAATTATTGGTCATTCTGGAATTAAGAATTTTTATGAAATACCAACTAAAATTAGAATTGTATATCTTGAGACTCTTGAAGCATTAAAAGCAAATTGTTATTTGTTGGCAGCTGTAGGGTTAAGGGCAGTAATCGAGGCCGTTTCTATAGATCAAAAAATAGCAGGCAAAAATTTAGAACAAAAAATCAATAATTTATCTAAAAACAGATTAATAACTGACAATGATGCTAATCGATTGCATGGGATTCGCTTTCTAGGAAATGACTCCGTACACGAAATGGAAGTGCCTAATGAGGCTAAATTAAGTATTGCATTAAACATTGTTGAACATCTAATAAATAATTTGTATTTGATAGACATTGAAGCAAATAAACATTTAGATACTGTGATATCTAACTACGAAGATTTTAAAAACTTGTTATTGAGAAAACTATTTAAAATTTCTAAGGGAACTGAACTATCTATTAAAGAAATTTTAGAAAAAGATTTTAGAAGAATTGAAACTAGTTACATTGCAAATTTCACCCAACAATTAGTTGAAGAAATCAATAAAAACACTTTTAACATATTATCCGTTGGAAAAATAAAAATCTCATCGATTGAGAATTCTCCAGTACAACATTTTGTTAAGAATGATTCAAGATATTAACCAACAAAAAAAAACACGCCCGAAAGCGTGTTCCCTGTGTAAACCTAACCTGATTGTTTATTTATTGCTTTATGAAGC
>JBILJP010000131.1:0-12043 GCA_044377135.1 Fluviicola sp. | reverse complement strand
TCGGTTTCCCGAAAGACTTCGTGATTCACAACATGCTTGGTTCACAGCAACTGCACCAAACGTTTAAAGGGAAATTGTGGACCGAATTTTACAATACGCTGTTTGTTGGTGGCGATTACCGCATTCGATCGTTTGAACACCAACACAAGAAAGTCTATTTCGCCATTCGTGGTGAATGGAAGGTCTACAAAGATGATGAACTACTCGGAATTTTTGAACGAACATTGAGTACACAGCGCGATTTTTGGAACGATCAGAATTTTGATTATTACACCGTTATCATGACGCCCACCGAAACATCTTCCGATACGGTTGAATACCGCGGTCAGAGTGTGAACGGTTCACGCATTTACAATGGATTCATGATTCAATCGACCAACAATCCGTTCAACGACATGGGCACCATCAAGTATATTTTTAACCATGAAATGATGCACGACTGGATTGGCGGAAAGATGATGATGGCCCACGAAGAGCTCAATTATTGGTTCAGCGAAGGTTTTACCGATTATTACGCTTACAAAAATCAATTACGCAACGGAGCCCTTTCACCGGAAGAATGGCTGGCGAAATTCAATGAAGAAGTACTGAAACCACACTACGAAAATCCGGAAAGGAACCAACCGAATTATCGTATCAAAGACGATTTCTGGAAGAATTACAACATTGAAAAACTGCCCTATCGAAGAGGTGCGTTGTTTGCTTTTTGGCTCGATCAGCAATTGTTGGTTTCATCGGGTGGAAAAACGTCGTTGGATGACCTGATGCGGACACTCTTAACGCATTTCACAGAACCGGAAGCGCGCTTTACCGATGAATTGTTCCTGGGCTTGTTGAAAGAACAAACCCATGAAGATTGGAGTTACTTTTTTCAGAAACACCTCATTTCAGGTGTTGATTTTGATTGGAGTCAACTCACCTTCACCAATGGAATTACCATCAAACAACCGGACGGAATCTTTCAGTTAGAATTCACCGAAACGGGAGATGTGTTTAAAAAAGGATATCTAACCGAAACAGAATGAAATGGTTCATTGCACTACTCGTTGGTTTGGTTGTCACCTCGTGCTGTATCGAACGTCCGAAAATAACGTGCTATTACTCTGACGGAACACGCATTACCGATTCTACGCATTTGCAGTTGATCTATCGGGAACTTCCTCATTTATTGAGTCGGCAACGCATTGATTCGGCTGATCTGAAGATTTATACCTCACTGAAACCGAACGTCAACAAAGCGCTAACCGCTCAAGCCATCCATTTGCAAGACAGCATTTATCCGTTCATCAAATGGGAACATCGCGAAACAAAAGCGCGGTTGGATTCGCTGAAAACACTCAATCAATTTCTGAACGTTGGCGTTGTGGCAATCGATAACAAAACCGGACAGGTGGTGATTCATTATTCCAGCAAAAGCAATGCTTCGGGAGATTTTGTGACCGATCGCGGACCAATAGGCGGCATGAACAAAACCTTGCTTTATGCATTGGCCATGCAGAAAGAATTCACGCCTTATGATCGCTATCCACAAATGAAACGGGTTTTGGGAAGTGATTTTGACGATCTTGAACCCGATACAAGCATCAATCGCAGTTTCTTACGCTCATTCAGTATATCGTATGGAGGTACTTTCTCTTTTGGTTTAGCACAGAGATATTCTGATAAACAAGCTTATTCTTTTTTATACCAATTAGGCATTGCTGATCCTCAAAATTATGGTCATCCTTTATCTTTATTCGATGCTCAATTATCACTTCTTGAATTAACTAAAACTTGGTCGGCTTTTTACAACAAAGGAATCAGAAATGAACCCACTGTAATCAATCACATTGTTGATCGTAAAGGACAAGAATTGTACCATCGAAAATTGCATTCAAAACGGGTATTAGATGAAGAAACGACTGGCGAAATAGTGCAACTGTTAGATCAATACAGCAATCGGGGAGTTGGTGCCGTTATTGCACACAGATATGAGAACGTTCCTGCCTATCTGTGTAATTTTGGTAGAATTGCAACTAGAAACGGAAGCGGTATTTTCATTGCCATCACAAAAAACCACACAATTGGGGTACGCTGTTTTCCTTCTTTCCAAAACATTCGCATTCATCACCCTTTTAATGCAAACGTCATACCTTTTACCGTTCCTTTATGGCTCAATTGTATTGAAATTCTTGGTGAAAATAAACCTCATAAAACAACAACACTAAACCGCTTTACAGATACGTTACGGTATTAGAAGACGAAGCGCCAGAGATTGAAATCTAACCGAATTGAATTACACTATTCCTTCCCCAATCTTAGAATAAGTTCAGTATTTTCGCGTTCCCGTTTATCGAAAACTTAAACGGTATATACATAAATACGAATGTCAATTCTATCACCAGCTTCTTGGTTGCGCTTTATAAAACGAGACGGACTCTTTTTGGTCTTCTTCTTCGTTTTTGCTGCATCTTATTATGATTCCGTACTCATAAAACCGCCGTTGAACAATCATACTTGGCGACAGTCGGATTGTTTGTCGTTGACCCGCTATTACGCCAGAGGTGCATCTTTCTTTGAACCCGAAATGAATATGCAATTGGGCGATCAGTATACTTCCGGGAAAACAGCCGGCGAGTTTCCCGTTCTATATTATTCCATCGGGCAAATCTGGAAAGTTACCGGCGAATCTTTTTTTGTGTACCGCCTCTTTTACCTCGTTATTCTGTTTTTCGGAATCTATGCCTTTTATCGGTCGTTGCGAATCGTTTTCAACGATAATTGGTGGGCGCTTGTGTTGGCAGGACTCTTGTTTACCGCTCCGGTACTGATTGTTTACGGTGTGAGTTTTCTCACGGATGCACCTGCTTTTTGCTTCGTTCTGATTGCCTTGTATTTCCTGCTGCGCTACCACTTGGAACAAACAAAAAAAGCCTTTCTGCTGGCCATGTTGTTTTTTGCCCTTGCAGGTTTAATCAAAGTTTCGAGCCTTATTGCGTTTGTGTTTTTGCTGTTTATTTTCCTACTGGAAGCAGTTAAGGTAAAAACCTTGGGAACAAAAAAAGTATTTCAACATACCAAACTGGAATGGATCGGTTTTGCTGCCGTATTGGTAATTTTGTTGAGTTGGTATCGTTATGCCGCCCATTACAACGAAATTCACAATTTCAAATACACCTTCAATAATATTTACCCTTTGTGGGATCCGGAAGAAGGCGGAATTGCCAAACTTTGGGAAACCATCGTTCGGTTTTCGAGTTATGTATTTTTTAGCAGACCCATCCTATTCTTGCTCGGAATTCTGCTGATTGCTCAGCTTTTCCTGATTAAAAAAATGCCCTTGTTTGCTTACCTGGCAATGCTGATCGTTACCATCGGTGCGGGATGTTATATATTACTTTGGGGACCGTTGCTCGGAGTGCACGATTATTATTATGTATCATTGTTAATTTTGTTTCCGTCCATTTTATTACCCGCAGTTTGGTTTGTTAAAACCCGTTTACCGAAAGTCTTTAACAGTTACTGGACCAAGAGCGCAATTGTGTTGTTTTTGGCCTATAACTTTGTGTATGCCTTGAGTCTTACCAAATTAAAAACCTTGGCTCAGGATGGCGATTTTGCGATTGTCGGCAATGAATCTTTTGTGAGTGAAATGCGCTGGCTCAATTGGAATACCATTTCACAGACTGATCGTTTTAACCGCATGAAACCACTGTTGCTCGAAAAACACATTGGTCTCAATGATCGTATTATTTACCTTGATGATCCGTCGTTTAATGTTTCATTGTATGCATTAGATCGAAAAGGGTGGACAAGCTACGAAGGATTAAATGAAGAGAAAGATTTTCAGTTCCTCATAAGTAAGGGAGCAAAATATTTGTTTATCCCAAACCCGGCTTTAAAAAAAGAGCCATACTTGCAACCTTTTATTCAAGATTCTTTAATGGAATTTCAAGGAATTACAGTTTATCGCTTACCGTTGGCTACCAAGTAGTCTAGAAAAAACATTCACACAAAAAAGGACAGCCGAAGCCATCCTCTTTCCCTGTTTAAATCGCTTCGCGCGATTTGTATTGTAACCTAATGCTGAACAACAATTTTATTGACCAAATTGTTTAGTTCAAGGTAATAAATACCTGCACTCAAGTGAGAAATATAAAGTTGACTTTCTCCTGTTTTTATTGATTTTTCTAATACCAATTCCCCAATGGCGTTTCTCAAGTATAGTATTGTTCGCGTTCCGTTGTTTGTAATGGTAACAAAATCAGCACACGGATTGGGATAGATGGAATACGATGCCACAGTAGCCTCAGCGACTCCCACATTGCCCGAACCACCCGATACATAGTTGCAGAAAACATTGTTGATGCTGTCGACAAGTGGCGTTGAGGAAATAATTCCTGATCCGGGACTGGTTTCAATGTAATCACCCGTGATTTCCCAAATGATAGCTCCGCGTAATTGATGATCTACGATGTATTCGGCTTTGAGCCCTACCGATCGTTGATTGTCGTACGACACAAAGGTTTGCAATCCTCCATTTCCGGTCAAATAAGGCACTTTTGCCACGTTATCCCATTGCTCGGTGAAGAGGTTTTGCTGCAACAATATGTTGTAATACAGCGGGGAACCTTCGTCGGTTGCAAACGTCGCATTATCCACCGCTCCGGTTGTGTTGACGTGCAAGCCAGCCGGACCGGCAGTTTTACTGGTTCTTCCGTAGAACGCTACTCCAGCGGTTATTTTTTGCGGAGCAACATGATACACATTCACCAATTTATCTACTGCCGCAGCCAAATTAAACGACGGATCTCCTACTGCCGGAGCGAATAACGGTGAGTTGTGATTGGTTTGCGCATCCCACGCACCGAAAAAGTCGTAAGACATTAAGTTGATGATATCCACCGTTTGAGCAACAGCCGACCAATCTACATCGTCCATGCGATCTTGTGCCGCACCAACAGCGATAGTAAGTAAAAAATCCTTGTTGACCGAGGTTCCGTAATTGTCAATTGCCGTGCGAACTTCTTGCAACAACAAGGTAAAATTGGTGATGTCTTGCGGTGTTCCTCCGTGATCGGCAAAACCAGGATATTCCCAATCCAAATCAATTCCGTCGAACCCAAACGCTTGAATGAGTTCCACGCACGATTGTGCAAAATTAGCCCGCTTGACAGGATCGGCAGCAATGGCAGGAAAATTATCGGATAATGTCCATCCACCCACAGACGGCAATAATTTCACTCCGTGTTGGTGACAAATCTCACTGAACTGTTGTCCGGGCTGGTGATACGCCGGATTTCCGAAATCGTAAGCGCTATCGTAACCCGCAGGTGCTACCGCCCAATTAATCGGGCCGAGCAAGAGGTTCTTATCGGCCCATGGATCTAAAATAGAAATGGAACCATCGGTTTCCGGTTTGAAAAAAGCATAATTCAAAATGGAATATTTCGAATAATCGATGCTTTGCGGATTGACCAATTTATTGCGGTCGTACCATTGCCAATTGGGATAATACCCGACAATTTCCTTGCATGGCGTTTGCGCCAATAGTTTTGATGAGCAAACAATCCAAATGATTGTGAATCTTAAACATGTGCGAATCATAGTATTCGTTTTAGAGGTAATAGGAAATCCAGCAGATTGATTTCCCGGTGACAAAACTACCATTTAACAAAACGATTTAGCAACGGTTTTATTGACAGATTGAGCAATTCATTAATCCAAAATAGAGACTCAGACTACTGTATATCAGCTGAATGTCGCATCTTTTTAAAGTGCGACGGTGTAAGTCCGGTAATTTTCTTAAAACTGGCGTTGAACGATGAAATAGACGTGTATCCGACCATTTTTGCAATGCCTTCTATGCTGTAATGATCGTATTCAGCAGACGCCAATAGTTTGCGGGAAGCATTGATGCGCACGGTATTGATCCAGGAACTGTAATTGGTTTTGTAATGCGCATTGATAGCTTCGGAAAGGTAGGTGCGATTGGTGTTCAATTTCTTGGCAATCCGATCCACCGTTAAATTTGATTGCCGGTACAATTCCTTATCAAACATGAGTTTTTCCAATTCGATGATCAAGTCAAGATTGCTTTCTTTGACATCCGATTCGGGTCTGGTGCGCACTTCTTCCGTTCTAGCAAGCGCCAGGTTTTGCTCCAACAACACGCGATTCTTCTTTCGGATATTGACTAAAAGCCATGTAATTCCTATCAACGTAGCAAATAACAAAAGTAGAAAGAGCACTAATACCTGTTGCTGCTGACGTTTAACTTCCAATCGTTCGTTGATGCGCTTTTTGGCTGATTTCTCTGCTGCAATTTTATCTTCCAAATCATAAACCGCCAGATTTTCCGAAACTTGATTGATTGCCAGTACCCTTTTCAGACTATCCATTTCGCGCATGGCCAAATAGGCATTTTTGTAATCGTTTTTCGACGCGTAGTTAAAGCTTTGCGAATGCGTAATACTTGTCAGATTCAGTATCATTTGATGTTTATACGACAATTGTTTGGCTTGTTCCAGAAAGCGTTCTTCTTGCGGTAAATTTCCTTCCAGCTCGTATATCGAAGCCATGATGATGAGTGTCCTGAATTCATCCAGGTAATTCCTGTTTTCCGGATTCCGCAGATACACGCGTGCTTCGTTACAGTAAATCAATGCTGTTTTCGTATCGTTTTTCAAGAGCGATTGCAAGGCCAGATTGGTACGGAGCAACACATAAAATTCCGTCACTCCTTTTCGTTCCAAAGCTGCTGCGCGATCATAGTTTGCCAAAGTCAACGAATCATTTACCGCAGAATAAAAATAACCTTGGTTAAGGTAAGCATTTTTCAAATCGGCCAGGTGGTTTGTTTTTTTCAAGTAACGAATGGCTTTCTCATTACTGACAATGGCTTCTTGGCCTCGGTTTACGCGAAATAACAACCGCGCAAATACCAGGTAATACGATCCTTTGATGTAATCATCTTGTTTATTGACCTCTTTTTTAAGATCACGCAGCATTTCAAACGACTTATCGAGCAATGAAAGTTCCACCACGCATTTCACATAGGCTAGCTCGTTGATGATTTGTAACCGTCGATTGGTGAGTTTACTATCAATGGAAACATAGGCCGTATTGATAGCCCGAATGTCTTGAATCGACGAATAATGTTCCCAATACGGAAGTACGCTTTGCGGTGGTGCGGTTTCAACTTGTTTCAGAAAGGACGTTGACGTTTGAGCGCACGCCACCGATCCGGGAAAGTATGCGAGTATCAGTAATAAAAACGACAGAAAAAATCCGGTTCCTTTCATTATTGACAAAAATAGGCGAATGAGTGTTAAGAATACTAAAACCGGAAAGAGATTCATTGAATCATACAGTAACTTATACTCGTACGACTAAGAACCTGTTTAAATTTCTCGTTTTAATTTGATTCTGCGTCTTTTCGGCTACAAATTCGTTGCGTTTTTTCGCCGTAATCACTCCATTATGCCTGTAAAATGCGTCTCTTTTCACTCGAAAAATCAGAAACGAAATTCGGGAATTCGGGTGTTTGGGTGTTCGGGATATCCCGAACACCCAAACTTTAAACGCAATAAAAATCAACACTTTATTTATTTTACACCGAAAAAAAACATGAACATCGGCCTCACTTCTTTAAACTAAAACCTGTAACGAATTGTTACGCTTTACCGTTTCATCATAAATCAATTCCTTTTTTTATTTTTAGCACCTATGGAAGTCTTGAAAAAAACCACCCGCATTACCTGGCGAACCGTGCGCATTACCCTTGAATGTTTTTTCGGGTTTCTGCTGGCGTTTTGGTGTTTCGCGATGATTTTATCACGGATTGGAGTGGGACCGCTTGCTAGCGATGAATCGGGAGAAGAACACACCACTGTTTACATTACTTCCAATGGTGTACATACGGATGTGGTGGTTCCACTTGCCAACACCTACGTCAACTGGCCGCATGAACTAGGGCTCAACGACAGTTTGCTCACCGATTCGGTTTACACGCATTTGGCAATAGGCTGGGGAGACAAAGGTTTTTTTCTGGAAACGAAAGATTGGGGCGACTTGAAATTGAGTGTTGCCCTCAAAGCCGCTTTTCATTTGGGAAGTTCGGCCATGCATTTGGTGCAACGACCTGAACCTGATACATCTGACAAACAAACCATTCGTTTATCGCTTTCGCCCAAGCAATACAAGGCGCTTATTGCGTTTGTGAAAAGTAGTTTCTCAAAAAGCGATGGCAACTACCAACCTATTTTAACACACAATTACGGCAACCGCAATTATTTTTTCGAAGCCAGGCGCTCTTACGGACTCACCTACACCTGCAATTCATGGACCAATAGTGCATTGAAATCGTGCGGACAACGCGCTTGTGTTTGGACGGCTTTTAAAGATGGTATTTACTTGCAGTATCAACGCTAGCCAATCATCCCGTAGGGATGAAATACCTTTGACATAAGATTGTGAAACACAATTTACCCCGTAGGGATAATACTTCGTCATATATCTACAATTAAATTTGTCACACCCCTACGGGGTGAAAATCAATATTGTATCACCAATGCTACACTATTTTGTCCCTACGGGACAGAAGATTAAACAGAATAACATTTCGTTCGTTCCTCCCGGCATTCAAAAGTCCCCCGTTTTGATTCCAGACAAGATTAACGGGCATAAAAAAAGGCCGGTAAATACCGACCTTCTCCGGGCACAAAACCCAATGATTGTTGATTAAGACTTACGCTTAAAGATCAATTCGTCTTTTTTCTGTTTCAAGATCAATTGATCTTCAGAAATAGTATACGTGTACGTCAATTTATCTTTGTTCTCTTCTTCGATAGTGATTTCTTTTTTCTCTTCGTTCATTTTGTAAGGAGAGAAAACATCTTTAGACTTACCGTCGTTGGCAGAAACTTTTACTTTACCGTTTTCACCGAATACAAACGTCACTTTCGCAAGGTTTTTAGACTGCTCTTCCATGCTTTTAGTAAGCGCGGCTTTGTCCATACCCATTTGCTCCATCATTGCGCCGTCTTTTGCCCACGCTTTGTCGATGATTTTTTGTTGTTCTTTCGGATCAAGTGACATTGCCACTTCGCCGTCTTTTTTCATTTCTTGAATTCCCCAAGTACCTGATAACAATTCTTTATCACTCTTAGAACAACTCGCTAATACTGTCAACGCAGCAACTACAATTAAGATATAACGCATGATTTTCATTTAAATGTTGGGCGAATATACTGTTTTCCTTCTTAAAAGGATCGTAAATCAACTGCTTGTTCAAAAAGATTTCACTAACAAACAGCGACTTGTTTTATTTTCGTTTGAAGGATAACTCAATTTTCTCACCATCGGAATCGCCTGAAAGTTTCAGTAAATCGTCTTTCAACTCATAGGTGAAATGCTCATCCGAATCGCTTTTCATGTTGATTTCTTTTTGCGCTTCGTCGAGGGTAATTCTTCCGGTGGTTTTCACTTCACTATTTCCTTCATAACGAATGGAAACAAACGTGTCGTCTTCCTTGAACTCAAGTGTAGTTTTGGCACTGGTAGCCATTTGTTGACTAAACAATTTACGCATCATTGCTTCCTGATCTTGTGCTTCAGGGGGCAATTGTGCCATTTGCGTAGCAATCACGCGATCGATTATTTTTCCTTGCTCGGTTTTATCGGTCGTGAACATGGTTTCTCCATGAGCTTTGATTTCATTGATGGTCCACTTGCCTGCGAGCAATTCCCGATCAGTCTTTTGGCAACCCGCCAATGCCAGCAAGAAAATTGGTAGTAAGATTAAATAACGCATGGTTGTTGGTTTAACGTGTCAAATATACTACTTTTCACCAAAGACCACTCAGCTAATGCACTCATTTACAAGTAAACAAGGAATCCTATAATCAGTTCTTCCATTAATCGGTTACTTCGTATTGCTGTCGAATTTGTGCTAAACCGTTTTTGTAAATCACAATCTCCACATCGCGCAAGCGTTCCAATTCGGCAATGTGAAAGTCGAGCAAGGGATCATCCGGATTCAAACAAATCTCTCCGATGTATTTTTTATCGCCCAAATCGCCCCTGAGCCAACGTCCTTCTTTTTTACCGTTAACATACTTCCCGATTCGGGTCAATTTACCGTCGGGTGTGTAAAATTTCCAAACACCATCGGGCATACCGTTTTTAAGCGCTCCTTCACTCATCAGCATTCCGTTGTCGAAGTAATACCTCATCGGGCCGTTGGTGCGCTCATAGGCATCTTCTTTGTCTTCTGTAAGCACAAACTGGCGAATGGCGTAATAATCAGCATGCGCGCAATCGTATTTTTCCAGCTCTTCGATCAGGAAGCCTTTACAGATTTCATTCCCAAGACTGTCATATTCCGTGTAATCGCCTTTTATTTCAGCCTCACTATAGGTCACGCCATTTAGTACAACTGTTTGCGTTCCGTAATCAATGGAATACAAGCGCTGACCGTTATAATTGTAAAAATCCCAGTCGCCCCAATTTTTATCGTTAATGCGATATCCGCGGCGGGCAATCTTTCCGTTGGGATAGAGTTTGGTGAAACGTCCTTGTTTGTAATCGTCTATGGCGAAACCACTCCTTCCATATGGATTTTCTTGTGCCATTCTTCCATAACTTGATTGATCATCTTCCGATTCATCGTAGGTGAGATAAGATAGATGCGAATTGTAAAAAAAGCGTGATCCGAGATGCAGTGCCACAGTGTCTGAGAACCTGTAGGGAAGCAATCGCTCTTCTTCGGTATAATCATAGTAATAGGAAGGCGCACCATTCTCGAAGAAGGTTATTGTATCCACCAAACCTTTATTGAGTGAAATTGTAAATTCCGTTTCACCGGATTGTTTCCATTGGACATAGTTCCCTTGCAGCAACCCCTGTTGAAAATGACATCTCACATTTTTTTGTACCTGATAAGTTCTGTAATGCGAAACCTGGATTCGATCTCCTCCACCGTAATCTTCATAATCATCGTCGCTTTCATAGAACTCGAAGTAACAATCGCCGTTTAAAAGATCGTTTTCAAAATGGGCGTAGTTTATGGTATCCATCACTACTTCATGTCTATCGTTGTATTCCAACCTTCCAGTAAACATCGAACCATGCAACGTGTCGTTTTGGTATTCGTACTGATAAACATTATCGAATGTACGTTGCCACATCTTCCCATTGAGTTGTCCCATTTTGTATTCCGTGAATTCCATGGTATCTCCCATAGCCGTGTAGACTACCGAAGGGCCGTTTAGCTTTCCGTCCACAAAATGATACGTTCTTTCAAGATAAGTCTTTGGAGCATCTTTCGAAAACAAGAAGTCATAATAGGGTTCTTCTTTGTGATATTTACGGTAGCGTCTTTCAGGTCCATTGTATCTTGCATAAGCAGTCACATCACCATTCGGCAAACCGTTCACAAAATTGAGGGTAAAAATCACCGTTCCTTTTTTGTCGTAGTAATTCCAGTTGCCCGAAGGCTGTCCGTTTTGAAAGGCGCCCTCCATGCGGGCAATCAGATACAAACCAAATTGATTGTGAAAGAGTTCTGCCATCAGATGAGAGAACAGATTTCCGTAATCTTTTTCGTGAAGATAATAATTGTATTCCGCAGACATCGGATCATCTTCATCCATTGCATAAAGCTCTACAAATTGTTTGTGCAGGCTTTTCGCAGTTTCATCCCTTGGAATGGTCCATTGCAAACCATCAATAACCTGATCTTCCAGGTTTAACTTATCATCAGAAAAATGAATGTCCATCTTTCCGGAATAAGGTTGATCGGAAGAGGTTAAAACAACCGGTGATTTCACATAGCGCACTTTTTCCTGCGTTAGTTTCATAGTTCCGATATTCACTATTTCACGAGAGCCATATTTAACGGTGTTTTGATCGCCAAGCGAATCAAGTGTGACTAAAAAATGAACGTGTTCCACCACTGCCTCTTCTTTACTATTGTAAATCACATCATGAATTGAAAGATCACTCGTATCAATATACGTTTCCGAACTTCGTTTTTTTGTTTTTGCGTACCATTCAATATCGG
>JBILJP010000481.1:0-3408 GCA_044377135.1 Fluviicola sp. | reverse complement strand
ATTGAATACAATTGCCGTATGGGCGATCCGGAAACCGAAGTGGTGATGCCACGCTTGAAATCGGATTTATTGGATTTGTTGGAAGGTGTTGCTACCAATACCCTTTCAGAATGCGATATTCAATTTGAAGAACGCAGTGCGTGCACCGTCATGATGGTGGCCGGCGGTTATCCTGAAGAGTATGAAAAAGGAAAAACCATCACCGGACTCAACGGCATTACCGAAAGTTTGGTCTTCCACGCCGGAACGGCAAGCGACGGACCTGTTGTGCTTTCAAACGGCGGTCGTGTTGTAGCGGTGACATCCTATGGTAAAAACCTCGAAATTGCGCTGGAGCGTTCCTATCGTTCCATCGACAAAATCAGTTTCGACGGAGCTTATTACCGAAAGGATATCGGTTTCGATGTACGATAGTCCTATTATTTTTCTTATTTTTCGTGGACAAATAAATCCATGAACCCAGCAGTCATTGTTTTAATTGGTGCGTTGCTATTCTCTGCTTTTTCTTCGGGAATGGAGATGGCATTTGTAGCATCTAATCGACTGAAGGTAGAACTGGACCGTTCCAAATTGTCGCTCTTCGGGCGCATGCTCAATCTTTTTTACGGAAACGAAGGGCATTTTTTAGCCTTTATTTTACTGGCCAACAATATTGCGCTGGTGGTGTTTGGTATTTATGCCGCTGAAATGCTAAATCCGATTATTCACGGATGGGGCATCGAAAGCGGATTGTTGGTGTTATTGCTTCAGACCGTTCTTTCCACATTGCTCATCCTGATTTTTGCCGAATTTTTGCCCAAAACCTTCATACAGCTCAACCCAAACGTATTTTTCCGCTGGGGATCGGGGCCAATGGCGTTGTTGTATTGGATCTTGTATTTCCCCACGCGGTTTATTGTGCTTTTGAGCCACGGATTTCTACGCATTTTCGGGGTCAAAGTACAGCAATCTGAAAAAGTGTTTTCCAAAACCGATTTACAGCACTTTGTGGCCGATATGAACGAGCGCATGGAAGACGAAGCCGACTTGGGGAACGAAATGCAGATTCTCCAGAACGCACTCGATTTTTCCAAGATCAAAGCCCGCGATTGCATGATTCCGCGCACCGAAATTGTGGCAATTGACGTAGAAGAAAGCATCGAAGCATTGGCCGCCATGTTCATCGAAACGCGTTTGTCAAAACTCTTGGTTTACCGCGATTCCATCGACAACATCATCGGGTATGTGCACTCGTTTGAAATGTTCCGAAAACCCGAGGGAATCAAGCAATTACTGCGACCTATTTCGTTTGTTCCCGAATCCGTACCGGGAAAAGAACTGTTGGAAATGTTTACCAAACAAAGCAGCAGTATTGTGGTAGTGGTCGACGAATACGGCGGTACCTCCGGCATTCTTACCATCGAAGACGTGATCGAAGAAATTTTCGGCGAAATAGAAGACGAACACGACGACGAAGACTGGCTCGAAGAACAGCTTTCCGACAAAGTTTACCGTTTTTCGGCCCGTGCCGAAGTGTCGTATCTCAATCGCACCTACGGTTTTCAACTCCCCGAATCAGAAGCTTACGAAACCCTGGGCGGCATGGTTATTCACCAACTGGAAAGTATTCCAGAGGCAGACACCACCATTGAATTCGACAATTACACGCTGTTCATGGAAGAAGTCACCGAACGCAGAATTGAAGTGATCCGATTGGAGTTGGGGTAAGCAAGAACTTGAATAAACGGAATGTCAGTAATCAAGTTATTGAGAGGAGGTAATAAAGAAATGAGAAAAGCGAACCAAGCTGTTCTCTATTTTTTGTTACTCCTGTTGGCGGGTTCAATTTTCTACACAATTGCCTTTTCAAAGACACATACAGTTTGCGGTAGAATATTGAGGCTTGATAAGGGTCCAAAAGGTGCTTGGTATGTAGATTTTGCGTTTTGGGATGAGGGTAAGTATTATGATGGAAGCATATCTCGTGGATTCATAAAGGATGATATTTCTCTTGATAGCATGAAGCAAATGAAGTGCGTAGAAATAAAGTGTTCATTCATATCTAACTCCATAAATGACTTAACAGATAAAAGGTTGCGATCTGATTAATTTGTATTTAGATCACCTTTTTGCGCAATGGGAAAAAGTAGAAGAAAAATCATCCCACCAATCGCTCAAGTACTTCCGTCATCCTCTTGACCTTCGTTCCCTCGGTTTTGGCATCGTAAATTCAATGGAGTTAGCTCTGTTCGAAAAAATTCACACCCTTCAATCTCTTTATTTATAAGCCGTCCAAGCAAAAGTTTGAATTATCGGATAGCATTCCTTAAATTTGAATTATGGTGTTCGATAAAAAAATATTGGAAAGTAGAATCAGAGCGGAGCATGTCTGGTGGGAGAGTGGTCAAATTCCTTTTTACAATTCGTTTAGTAAACGGAGATATTACAGAGGGTTTTACTCTCAGATCAAACAAACGGTATTGCATCGTGCTGTAGTATTGATGGGACCGCGTCGAATCGGAAAAACAGTCATGATGTATCAAGCAATCCAAGATTTATTGGATGAAGGTATTGATCCAAAAAAGATTCTTTATTTCAGTTTGGATACGCCCATTTTTACGAATATTTCACTTGAAGAATTGATTGAAAAAGCAACTGAACAGAATGGAACAACAATCGAGGGGTGTTATATCTTTTTTGATGAAATTCAGTACTTGAAAAATTGGGAGATACATTTGAAATCATTGGTTGATAAAAATCGAAGCACAAAGTTTATAGCAAGTGGTAGTGCAGCAGCAGCATTAAGAATGAAAAGCGTAGAAAGTGGTGCCGGAAGATTTACGGATTTTTTTCTACCACCATTAACATTCGCTGAGTATATTGATTTGAATGGATATGATTTATTGCTAGAAGAAATTGAAGTTGAATTTGGAGGACCAAGAAAATTCTATAGAGCAACTGATATTGAAGAGTTAAATCGGCACTTTCAGGATTACATAAATTTTGGAGGATTTCCTGAAATTGCATTGAATTCAGACAAAGTAAAGAATCCGGAACAGGTAATACAAAAAGATATAACGGATAAAGTTATAATGAAAGATTTACCCGGCTTGTTTGGAATAGAAAATACACTTGAACTACAGCAATTCTTCAACGTACTAGCCTATAGAACCGGAGAAATACTGAATTATAAAAATGTATCTGAAGAAACGAAAACCGATAACAAAACCGTAAAACGGTATATAGAGTACTTAGAATCAGCCTTTTTGATTAAAGTATTGCATAGAGTTGATGTGACAGCCAAAAGATTCAAAAATATTACTCAGTTTAAAGTTTATTTGACGAATCCAAGCCTTTTTACAGGTTTGTTTGGCAAAATCGATAAGGATGACGAACGTTTTCCACATCTCGTTGAAACAGCAGTTTTTG
>JBILJP010000130.1:0-12059 GCA_044377135.1 Fluviicola sp. | reverse complement strand
TAGATTGTCCGGAACACGAATTGATTTCATAGCAATAGATTCTCTTTAATCGATATCTGTTAAATCAACGAACGCACTTCAAACAATGAAATGCTTTTTTGTTGTTCCACTTTCCCATAAAACCTGTAATGACTGAAAAACGGGAATTCGGGATAAGAATTCAGTCAGATCGCTTAGAAGAGCCAGCCGTGGCGAGTGAAGACTGCGTAGTATAAAGGATTGGATTCAAGCGAAAAAAACTCAATATTTGAGCCTGAAAAACTACTATTAACAGCCATCCCCCATTGTTCCCTACCTCATCTAAACCTATGTGCCCAACCAAAACTTGACCAGTTTACGGATGCTGAACAATTGTCCTCACCTTTTTTGGATACAACATTCAGAGATTTGACTACAAAGCCCACTTTAGATTGACTGACATTTGTACCAGTAGTAACAATTTAAAAAGTGAACAAATGGAAACAAAAGTGTGGTTGATCACCGGAACATCAAAAGGTTTTGGTAGAGTATGGGCAGAAGCGGCTCTTAAACGCGGCGACAAAGTAGCAGCAACGGCTCGAAACAAAGAGTCATTAGCAGAATTAGTTGCTTTATATGGTGATGCCGTATTGCCAATTGCATTAGACGTGAACAATCGCGAAGATTGTATTTCGGCCGTTGATAAAACGATTGAAAAATTCGGGAAACTTGACATTCTCATAAACAACGCCGGTTATGGCCATTTTGGCTTTGTAGAAGAAATTACAGAAGTTGAAGCAAGACAACAAATTGAAACAAACATATTTGGTTCTCTATGGATGATTCAAGCAGTTTTGCCTATCATGAGAAATCAAAACAGCGGGCATATTTTGCAAGTTTCAAGCATCGGTGGTTTGATGGCATTTCCGAGCTTAAGCATCTACCATGCTTCTAAATGGGCCGTGGAAGGAATTTGTGAATCCTTAAATCAGGAAGTAGCTCAGTTTGGCATAAAAACAACCTTAATAGAACCCGGAGCTTTTGCAACTGAATGGTCTACTTCATCCGCAAGTCACAGTGCACCGATAGCCGCTTACAACGGATTAAGAGAAGCTATGTTTGCAAATAGTGGAAGTATGCTTATGGGCGACCCAACTGCTACTGCAGCTGCTATTTTAACAGTAGTAGACGCCGAAAATCCACCATTGAGATTATTCCTCGGTAAAATGCCCTTAATGATGATAGAACCAACCTACATCAAACGATTGGAAACATGGAAAGAATGGCAGAACGTTTCAGAAAACGCGCAATAAATCAAGGTAAAATGAACGTAGTGAAACTTATTTTACTCTATCTATTGGTGGCATTTTACCTATTTATGGGTTCCATGCACTTTATAAACCCCGAACAGTATTTTGCGATGATGCCATCTTGGCTACCTGCTCATGCTGTTCTGATCACAATCAGCGGAATACTGGAAATAGCTTTGGCAATACTGCTTATACCGGCAAAAACAAGAACCATTTCAGCAAAAATAATCATCGGGTTATTGGTTGTCTTTTTCTTTGTCATTCACGTTCCGCAAAGTATTGATTATTACAAAACCGGAAATAAGGATTTTGTGGCAAGTATAATTCGATTGCCCATTCAGTTCATATTCATTGCCTGGGCGTGGATGTTTGCAAAAAAACACTATTAAAAATCAAATCAATAATGCTTAACGGATTCTCTGTTTTGCATTATTGATTTTTCTTAAGTTTGAGAAATGGGAAACAAAATAACTCATGTCAAGATAAATTCTGTCTCAGAATTACACCGATTGGTGGGACTATCAAAACCCTTACATCCCTTAATTAGTCTCATAAAGATGGATGATCTTATCCGTTCAAACCATCAGGAAGACGTTAATTTCACCTTTAATTTTTACGGTATTTCGTTGAAAAAAAACATCAAGGGAAAACTAAAATACGGTCAAAACTATTTTGATTTTGATGAAGGTGTCTTGGGGATGACTTCGCCTCAACAAGTGTTATCAGTAAGCAACAAAGATGATTATGAAGTTTCCGGTTGGTGGCTCGTTTTTCACACCGATTTCATTTTAAATTATCCCTTAGGAAAAACCATTAAAAATTATGGCTTTTTCTCCTATCATGTAAATGAAGCGTTGCATCTATCAGACAATGAGGAAAAAATGCTGGAAGGAATATTTAAAAACATAGAGCACGAATATCAAACGTCTATTGACTCGTTTAGTCAAGATGTTATGATTTCACATATTGAGCTATTACTGAACTATTGTAACAGATTCTACAACAGACAGTTCCTTACGCGCAAAACAACAAGCAATGATTTACTGTCAAAAATGGAAGCCCTACTTGATGACTATTTCAATAGCGACAAAATTCTTCAACAGGGACTTCCCACTGTTCAGTATTTTTCTGAACGGTTGAATGTGTCGTCTAATTATTTAAGTGATCTATTACGAACAATTACAGGGCAAACTACACAACAACACATTCACAACAAACTGATAGAACAAGCCAAGGTGATTTTAACAACAACCAATTTATCTGTGAGTGAAATTGCCTATCAATTGGGGTTCGAACATTCGCAATCATTTAGCAAATTATTTAAAAGTAAAACGGATTTGACTCCGGTAGAATTTAGAGCTTCGTTTAATTAAGGTGAATTCAGGAAAGTAAGTTAAATCGGAAGTAGCCAGAATTACGCTTATGTTGTTCCGTATTTTCAAAAAACCTACATTTGACTGAATAAATCGCTTTATGAAACAAACCTGCCTGATCTTCTGTTTTCTATCGCACATCCTTGTTGCAAACTGCCAACTGGATGCCTCAACCGGAGTTGCTTAATCTCCAAGTATTGTAACTAACCTACAGTAATTGTAACAAATCATGGACAACGAAACTGCACGTTATATCAGAACCTATTTCAGCCAATTAATGACTGAAGATGAGCAGTTGGCGTTGAAATATGATATGTACACCTATAAAACAAATGACAATCCCCGGATGCGGGAAATCATGATTGAACGCGGTTGGATTAGCGAACGACCTGATATAAAAGAATTTCTCAAAGATGGTTACGACGAATTTGAATTAAATGTTGCAAAACGAATCATGAAAGAGTCACCAGAAAAAGTTTTCCTGAACAATTGTCCAAAATGCAACAAACTTGCCAGAACACCATTTGCAAAACAATGCAGGCATTGTAGTTATAACTGGCGTGATACGGCGATTACTCAAGATTAAAAAAAGTAGTTTTAATTGATTGCATTAGCTATGAATTTGTGTTTCTTCCTCGTTAGTCTATCTGGAAGAAACGTTTTTAGTGTACTTTCCCCCCCATGACCAACATCTCTCAAACAGCTCAACAAATTCAAGAAGTCTCAACTTTTCAAGATCTTGTTTCTACCCCTTTTCAAGGAACAATAAATGCTATTTGCTGGAAACGCGATTTAACGGGCGATTTTTCAGAGATCGTTGAAAAGGTGGAGCTCAACGAAAACATGACGGTGATTGATGAAGAGGAACTTCACGAACTGCAGCTGAGTGCTCAGGGTCAACTTGCGCGCGACATTCTGTTAGCCGACATGAAGCTCTTAAAGGCGCATGGTGCAGATCCGATACTTAATGTGATCAACTACTACGAGCGCGATGATAGCTCCCCGTTTTTCCCAACCGATGTTTATTCGTTTCATGTAGATCGCTCGCCTGTGCCAACCAACACGTTTTTATGCACGTATGTTGGTGCGTCGAGTGACATACTCCCCAATGCGCAAGCCACACAGAAAATTCTGGTCCCTGAGATTCGCGCAGAACTCAAAAAAGGGTATCACGGACCCGATGACGATTTTGAAGCATTTTTAAGCGAACAATTCTTTGACCTGCATTACCAGCCCAACCCCAATGCGCAATTGATTAATTGTGGCATTGGTCACTTATGGCGATTGGCGGTTGATCATCCGGGAAGTAATGTGCTTCCTTGCCTCCACCGCGCGCCAAAAGAAAATCCGGGCGAGAAACGATTGTTGCTGATTTGTTGAAAATGCTTTAAATTGACAAACTAAACGATGTTAAAACAACCGGTAATTTTAGTAGCATGATAACCATAGAAGAACAAATCAATGCGTATATTACCAGTCAGCCCGAGCAAAAATGCGCTGACATGCGCGAGTTGCACCGCATGATTCTTAGCATCAATCCGGCATGTCAATTATGGTTTCTGGATGGGGAAAACAGCGAAAATAAAGTGGTTTCCAATCCGAATATCGGATACGGGGTTTACACGATAAACTATGCTAACGGAACAACCAAAGCGTTTTACCAAGTTGGTCTCAGCGCCAACACCACCGGAATTTCGGTTTATATCATGGGCATCGATGATAAGACCTACCTTGCCAGAACGTTTGGCGAACAACTAGGCAAAGCGAGTGTGACGGGCTATTGCATTAAATTTAAATCCTTAAAAAACATCAACGTTGACGTACTTGAAGCAGCGATTCGGTTTGGGTTTGAGGCACAGAATTAGAATCGCTCATAACAACCGATGAAATAGATCAGGGAAATTGTTCGATCTTCACACTAATATGACCATTAAAAAAGAATCGCAATAATCTATAAACCATTGTTTTTTAAGTGAAAAAACAGTTTCATTTTCATCCTATGAACTATCTTATATTTCCAATATTTGAGGATTCGAGCAATTCGGAGGTAATTTGCAAGTTTAAATTAAGACTTGATAGAGCTATTGCTGTTTATAATGCAGAAATCAAGTATAACAAAGAAATCTGTTCAACACTTCCCGAGGATGCACCAAGACATAAGGAATTTGAAACTATCCAACTCATAAAAAATGAGTTAACAGAGAATTTAGCATTGAAAAGGGACATCGAATTTAATACTCCGGAATACATTGACGTTTTTGTGTCTAAACTCATTTTTGACAAAAAATTTGAAAGCGTTTTTTGTGCTAAATGCAATAAAGAGCTACTAAAAGATGATGTAATAGTTCGCCGTTGGTCTAGAGGAGAGGGTTTATTTGCTCATGGAGGAAGAAAACTTAGTTGCAAAAATGACCATGACTTGTTCAACATGATGGGGTGGATTTCCTGATAAACAATATCCCCAAAACTTCTTCGTTCAACCATTAGAAGCGTAATTCTCCCTACCTTTGCGTTGTTGCCCATCTAAACTCGGATTCATGAAATTGACACTTACTGTTCTTCTGTCGATGTTCCTCTTCACAGCAAATGCGCAGTTTTCCGTTTCTGGTGGATACATCAGGCGTACGGAGGGAAGGAAATTAAATCTTCCAGCTCATTTCGGAACAAATCCTTCCTTAACCGAAAATCTGTACAATTTCTTTCATTTGCAAACGACCTATCAAACCAATCCTCACTTAGAATTTGTTGGTAAAGTTGGTTTTTCACTCTTGAATAAATCAAATTATTATTACACCGAAGCATACTTATGGGGAGGTTCTTGGGATGGTTCTTACCATACAGAAAAAACGTATTCATCTGTAATCAACTATTCAGCTATGAATCTTGGACTTGGTGCTAATTGGCTTTTTTATAGTACTAAAAGAAAGGATGAAGCATTCAAAACAACCACAACCATCGGTTTCTTACTTCAGGCTGAACTCTTACTCAGCTACAAAGAAAGCGATCATCATTCATCCTATTACAAATCGAAAACCACTTACGTTGAACCGAATATTGGAACTGTAGTTCTGGAAAACTCAGCAAGTGACACTGCTTTTAATGCTCTCATCAAATCTCCCTCTTTTTTAGATTTTGGAATTTCATTCAATGAACGTTTTATTTTCAACTCAACGTATTTCATTGAATTGAAACTAAACTTCAGCTTAACTGCTTCGCAACGATTTGTAACTTCTCACATTAAAGAGTGGGATGACTATTATATGACATCCAATTTTCCGGTCGATAAACATCCATTCATTCCCATCCTCGAAACCGGAATCGGTATCGGATATGTCTTCAATCGAAAAAAAGAACAACCAACCAATCTAACGCAATGAAACCATTCTTAACCGTTCTTTTTCTGATGTGCTGTTATTGGCTGAACGCTCAATTAACACTCTCGGGGGGATATATCAGGCGCACAGAAGATTCTCCTCTCAATTTACCGGCACATTTCGGAACCAGCAAATCCGGATCTCATTTGAATTTGTACAATGTTGCATCCATTCAGGGAATGTATCAAACAAAAGCCAACACAGCATTCAGTATAAAATTTGGTGGTTTCCCCCAACAACAGGTAGATTATCGCTATAGACAATCGCATTCTTGGGGAGGTGGTCTTGACGGTTTTCATGACTACACCATTACCAAACGATCAACCATCAACTACTACGGGTTGAATTTAGGGTTGGGTCTCAGTTTTCTTTTTAGAGCAAAAAATCCAAAAGAGCGAAAAATAACATCTGAAACAAGAATCGGAGCGTTAGTCCAATTCGATGCTACATTTACTACTTCAGAAAAAAATCACTCAACGTATTTTCATGAGTATTATAAGCCACCGGAAACAAGTCCTAATCCGGCTACAATCGTTTTCCAAGATTCAGTTAGTTACGCTTCATTCCAATCAATTGCTAAAAATAGTTTGTTTTCTAGCCTAGGTGTTACCGTGAACGAACGCATTGTTTTCAAGCAACACTATTTCTTGGAGCTGCAAGTATCCTTAAGTGTTACATCCGCCAGACGCTTAAACGGAATCCAAAAGAAATCTTCCGACTATTATTACGAATACGATGAACGATTTGATAATGTGAGTGTGGATGAATACAACAACCATCGCCCCATACTTGAAACCGGAATCGGTATCGGATATGTTTTCAATCGAAAAAAAGAACAACCAACCAATCTAACGCAATGAAACCATTCTTAACCGTTCTTTTTCTTATGTGCTGTTATTGGCTGAACGCTCAATTAACACTCTCGGGGGGATATATCAGGCGCACAGAGGGGGGACGAATCAATCTACCAAGTCATTTTGGTGTTAAACCTTCGTCCAGTTATCGACTTTACAATTTTCTCTATGTTGAAGGTTGTGCACAAACAAAGTCTAAAACATTAATTACTGTAAAGATCGGTTGCTTTCCTTCTCGGAAATTAGACTATCGGGATCACTATGTCAGTTATTCAGGGGGTGGTTTCGATGGGTTTTATCATTACAGAGAAACAAAAACTTCTACCATTAACATTCTTGGGGTGAATGCAAGTTTTGGAATTGAATATGTGGTTGCATCCACAAAAAAGCAACGAAAAGTAACTGCAAAAACACTTATAGGAGCCAATTTACAGTTGGATGCTACATTCCTTCTTTCCGAAAAGAATTGCAGTACCTATTATTACAAAGATTATATACCACCACAAAATTCACCATGGCAGTCAACCGTCTTAATCGATTCAATTAGTAACACTCCGTTCAGATCAATTGACAAAACAAGCGTTTTTGGTAATTTAGGCTTTGTCGTCAAAGAACGCGTTTATGTTAAATCGAATTATTTTATTGAGCTGAGACTTAATTTCAGTTTAACCGGAGCTCATCGGTTTATCACCGGAACATCCGAAAACGACTACCATGATAGCGAGGATTACCGTTCATTAAACAATGAGGAAATAGATACAGACCACTTTTTTCATTTCATCCTCGAAACAGGAATCGGTGTTGGTTACACGTTCCCAGTGAAAAAGAAAAAATCCACCTAAGGCATTCCCTATTCATAGAATTAACAATCGAATATTTCCAATCTAAAACACTATTTTCGTTATTCGTTTATTGTTTCTTAATTGGTTAAATATGAGTCCTTCTTATAAGCATCTATTGATAATATTGGTTTGCTGCATTAGCAAGGTACATTTTAGCTATGCACAAGACACATTACAACAAATTTATCCTGATTCTGAACTATTTCCCGACTTAGATTTGAAGTTGGAAAAAGAGCTGGAACGCGAGCGTACTTTACTCAAGAAAACCGAATTAACTCAATCTGAACAACAGGAATTGGACTTATTATTTGCCAAAAATGGTGAAGTGCGTTTGAGTGTTTGGGATGTCATCGGTGGTGGATGCAGTTGGTATTGTGGTGGTGGAAACTATGCTGTATCAACTTCTTCTTTATTGAATGCTGATAAGGATTTTATATACGATGCTGAACAAGCAAATGATTTGAATTACAAAACAGCTTGGGTAGAAGGGAAAGAAGGACCCGGCATTGGTGAATATCTAGAATACCGATTTAAAAACAATAGCCCACGTATAACAACTATTATTATTAGTAATGGGTATGTCAAATCGGAAAGCACTTGGAATAACAACAATCGTGTTAAATTACTCAAGTTGTTTGTAAATGATAAGGCAATGGGGGTAATTCACTTATCAGATACACGTGCCGATCAGATTTTTAAAGTCGGTGTTTTAGGACACAACTCAGATGGCAGCGATTTAATTCTTCGGTTTGAAATTTTAGATATCTATAAAGGTGTTAAGTTTGACGATACTGCCATCACTGAAATTTATTTCGATGGTATTGATGTGCATTAATTGTTTACCATTTATCCCAACCAATAACGCTATAATGGAAACCGGAAACGTATTCAAAACCAAAACGGGCTACTGTCATATCCTTCCCGATAAGATTGTATTAACGCGCGATGGAGTAATCGGAAACCTGGCTAGCACCGTACACGGCAATCACATTTATCAGTCGGTGATCATTTACCTAGCCGCAATCGGTTTTCTAACCTATTTGCTGATCAATAATTTCACCGCAAAAAACTACGTAATCGTTGGTTTGGATGCCGTTTTGATTGCTGTGTTACTGTATTATATCGTACAAGCTTTCGGTTATTCCGTAACTCCGGTTATAGAGCGCAGTAGCATTCAACACATTGTCTACAAAAAAGCTGTTCCTATGCTAACCCGACCTTGTTTTGAAGTTCATTTCACCGACGAAAAAGGCCGCTCTAAAAAACGCTTGATTTTTCTTCCCGGTTCACTCACCAACGGCGAATCCATTGCCAATGAAGCACTCACCATCATGCGCTCAGAACATTTAATAAACGATTAATGAAATCATTCTTGTTATCCATCGGACTTGTTTCCGTGTTGTGTAATTGCACCGTGGCCCAAACGCCGAAAAAGGAAGTAGAAACGGTAACCGACCTCAAAGTAAAACTGGAACAATCACTTTCATTATACCGCGCCACGGTTGGTGTTTCGGTGAAAGTGCTCGAAGACGGTGAAACCTTTACCATCAATGACACGGTGCATCATCCTACGATGAGCGTGTACAAATTCCCGCTTGCCTTAGCTGTTTTACATCAAGTAGATAAACGGAAATTAAAACTGAATAAAAAAATTCGCGTCACCAAAGAAATGTTACATCCTGGTACCTGGAGTCCTTTCCGTGATGAATACCCCGAGGGAAAACCCGACGCCACTGTTGCCGAATTATTGGGCTATACCATCTTGCGCAGCGATAACAATACAACAGACATTCTTTTCGATTTATTAGGCGGACCTGCCGAGGTAGAAAAATACATTACCGGTTTAGGCATCAAAGACATGGCGATTGTGGCAAACGAACGTCAAATGGGCAATGAAGGCCGATTGTACGATAATTGGTCGAAATCGGCTTCTATGGTTCAGCTTTTGGAGCAATTTTACACCAAAAAAGTACTTTCGGAAGAAAACACGGCATTTCTGCTCAAATTGATGATTGACACAGGAACCGGCATGAATCGCCTGAAAGGATTATTGCCCGCTTCAGCTATAGTGGCTCACAAAACAGGAACTTCGGGCACCAACGAAGAAGGCATTACAGCCGCTGTAAACGATGTAGGCATCATCACACTTCCCAACGGAAAACACCTGGCCATTGCGGTTTTTGTGACCAATTCAAAAGAATCGTTCGAAACCAACGAATACATCATCGCTATGGTAGCCGGAGCAGTTTGGAATCATTATGCAGGTCCGTCAAAACCAGCTATGCGCACCGTGGATCTAAACGATGACACCCGCAACAGAGCTGTTCCCCTCAAGATTTATGAATCAATGGCTCTTGACAACCAAAAAGTGGTGATCTTGAGTGGCGGTTATCTTTCAACCAACAACGAATACGGTTTTATTGCCAACAGACTCGCCGAAGACGGTTATTTGGTAGTAAGTATCCAACACGATTTGCCCGGCGATGCTCCGATAGCGCAAGAAGGCGCTATTTACGACCTCAGAATGCCCGTTTGGAAACGCGGTGACAGCACCATGCAATTTGTGCGCGATCAACTCAAAACCATGTACCCCAATCGCAATTTTAATGCGTTGGTGCTGATCGGACATTCCAACGGAGGTGATATGTCGTTGCTCTTTGCCAAAAACCATCCGAAATGGGTGAGCCACGTCATCACTCTCGATCATCGTCGTTTTCCCATTCCACCGAATACCTGGCCGAAAGTATTGTCGTTTCGTGCAAGTGACTTCGAAGCCGATCCGGGAGTACTACCAACTACCGAAGCGCAAGAAATGTATGGCATTCGCATTGTTGATTTGGGCGAAAATGCCAAGCACGGTGATCTCTGCGATAGCGGAAGTGACGAATTGAAACAACGGATTTTGAAGGAGATTACCCGGTTTTTGAAGTGAGAAATCGTATTCCACGTATCACATTCAGATACAAAAGAACAAAAGGTAATTTTACTTGTTATGAAAGGTAATTTTACCTAAATTTGTGTTATAAGAAAACAGAAATGATTCGTCAACAACATAACAAGGTTTTCAAAACCATCCCCAACAGCATGAATGATGCTGATATTTTGCATCATCTTCAAGGAGATGCCGTTAATTGGGAATATGTTCAAACGCTCAAAGAAAGTACTCAATTTAATGACGAGGTACTTTCAGGCTGGTTAAACGTGAGCGTAAAAACATTTCGTTCGTATAAAAAACCCGATCAGGAAATCAATATCAACATCAAAGAGCATGTTCTTCTGCTATTGTCACTTGTGCAACACGGCAAAAAAATCTTTCTTTCAATGGAAAAATTTGGCGAATGGCTAAACGCAGAAAATTTTTACTTCAATAAAAAAGCCCCGATCGATTATCTAAAAACGATTACAGGGATTCGCTTTATCGATGACAGGCTCACAGCCATGGAATACGGTGACAACGTATAATTGATGGAACTCTTCAGAATAGCATCAGAAGAATATTCCACCAAATTATCGGCCTCAGGTGCTGCAAACAGGTGGAATAAAAAAGGCGAATATGTTATTTACACTGGTGGATCGAGATCTCTATCAACGCTTGAATCGGTTGTTCACCGGAATTTCATTCAACCTGACAACACCTACAAAGTAATGATCTTATCTGTAGCAGACTCTGATCATCTTATCAAAACAATCAGCACAAGTGATCTGCCCAAAAACTGGAGACAGTTTGAAGCCTATTCTAAACTGCAGGAGATTGGCAGCGCCTGGATTAGCAACAAAGAAACACTGATCCTTAAAGTTCCTTCTGTTGTCATTCCACAAGAATACAATTACATCATCAATACCGAGCATGCTGATTTTAAAGAAAATGTATTACTCGTGAGAACGGAAAACTATTTTTGGGATGAACGATTGTTGTAATCAACAGAAAGCTCAGTTGAACACAGATTGATTACCGGGGCGCAACCTTCACCGTATCATCCGTTTTCCCGTAAGAAATCGTCAGCGCATTGACTTCTTTGGTCAACGAATCCATTACTTCCGTATAGATACTCTGCAATTCATCCTGGTGGGAAGCGTAATAGTTATACGAACGTTCGAATCGTTTCGGATCGAGGTTAAATTGTTGAAGACAACGTCTACCGGATGATTTCATCACTTTGTGATAATTATTGACCAACTGATAACGCGTTTGAGCATACGATTCCAAGACTGTCAGTTCACGAATAACCATCACCATGGTATCGCGTCCGATCAAATCGCGGGGAGCGGCAGGCGTGTCTATTTCGTTGGAACACCTCACAGCTAAAAAGCCCACCACAATGATCAGTAAGATTTTCATCTGTTGAAC
>JBILJP010000129.1:0-12085 GCA_044377135.1 Fluviicola sp. | reverse complement strand
GAAATGGTAGATGGAAACGATCTATCATGAAAAACAAACTATTCTTACTTGCAACGCTATTTATTGGATTTAATGTCTATTCACAAAGTGATTTGTTGATTACCCCATTCCGGGTAGTATTTGAAAATGGTAAAAATATCGAAGAATTAACCGTTGCCAATACCGGAAAAGATACTGCAAGATATACCATCAGTTTTCTGCAATACAAAATGCTTAGTACAGGAAAACTGGAGAAAATAGATGCTCCGGAAGACAGTATTTTATTCGCCGATAAATACCTGCGCATTTTCCCGAAAACGGTTACTCTCGCACCAAATGAAGCTCAAATGGTAAGACTTCAATTAAAAACGCCACCCGACTTAGCACCCGGAGAATACCGCTCGCATTTATACTTCAGATCTATAGTTGATGAAACTCCGGATATGGGAACCGAAACAGATACCACCGGAATTGGATTCAAACTAGTGCCTGTTTACGGTATCACAATTCCGGTTATTCTACGAATCGGACAGTCTGTTGTAAAAGCCAATTCAGCTGATATAAAAGTGACTGAGGTAAATGGGATCAAACAAGTTGAATGTAAAATAGAACGATACGGAACTATTTCAACATTTGGACAATTGGAAGTTGAACATACTTCAGAAACAGGTGCTAAAACCATTCTTGGAAAAGTAAATGGTGTTGCAGTTTATACGCCAATCCATTCAAGAGATATTTCCGTTCCTCTCTCCATTCCTGAAACTGTAGATCTTACAAAAGGAAAAATCGCTCTTAAGTATTATTCCAAAATTGATGGGAAAGAAATGTATTATTTCGATCAGCCTATCAACTTGTAATTGCACCGGAGATGTGTTGTTTCAATTGGGCATACCAAACGTCTTTACTTGCCATCGTTATTGCCTTCCCTTGTTTTTTGTTCGCTCAAAATAAGTTAGATAATGAAGAATCCAATGGTCATGGCGAATTAATTCAAGACAATCAGGAAGAACACCGAATTTCAATTACACAATTATCCAATATCAGTTTTGGCGCTTTTTATCCGGGCGAGTTTGGGGGTAGCATTGAAGTCACGAATAATGGCACACGATCTTCAAACGGAACTGTAATTCTACTGTATTCAGAATCAACTGTATCAGCAGCGGTTTTCGAAATTAAATGCCCATCCAATACACTGATTCATATTATGGTTGATCCTAAAATTGAATTACAAGACAGAACAAATGGCACCATTTTTTGCGAACCGATATTTACCGAACCAACTGAATTTGTTAGTCCGAATAACGCTGAATCAGGTTTCTTATATAGTATCGGTGCAAAACTGACTGTTCAAGACGCATCAGTTGAATCTCCAGGCATCTATTCCGGAAGATTCAATGTGTTCATAGTACTAGAATGACTCCATATGTTTTACCACTATTCCAACATACTGCTCTTTCTGTTTTGTTTATTCATCTTGAGTAAACCCACAACAGTGTTCAGTCAGAACGAGGACGAATACGATCAATTCACCATCAGTTTAAATGTGGACCAACTTGGTGTGTATGAAATGGAAGCCATTTACTACAACGACAATATTTATTTACCAATCATTGATTTGTTTGGCAAATTGGAGATTTACCTAAATCATTCCATTCAGTTGGATACAATCACCGGATTTATTCTCAGCAATGATAATTCCTATTCGTTCAATTCAAACTCAGGTAAAATCACCTTTCGGGATAAATCACAATTCTTAAAGCCGGAACAGATTATCGCTGATTTTAGCGATGTTTATTTGCCAACGAAAATCTATCAGGAAATGTTTGGCATGACCATGGATTTTAATTTTAGAGAACTCACCCTGTTTCTTCGCTCCGATATAGAACTGCCAGTTATTAAGCAATTACGAATCAAAAAACTAAGAACAAATCTACTTACGTTAACAGGAGATGTGGATGCAGATACCACTATTGCACGAAAATGGAATTGGATTAGAGGAGCAGTAATGGATTGGAACATACAATCTAAAGAAGATAATTTAGGAAACAATGCGCAGCAATTCAAAAGCTCTTTCGGGATGGAGGTGTTGGGAGGTGAATTGAATTGGAGATCTTTAGTGACCAGAGACAGTGCCGTTAAGTTCCAGAATACGAGTCTTAAATGGCGGTATGTAAATGATAAATTTGCCTTATTGAAACAAATTGAAGCGGGAAATGTCAATGTAGGTCTTACCGGTCAAACGATTTCAAATTTCTATGGCGTTAAACTCACCAACACCCCGTATACTTTAAAAAAAACGTTTGGTAGCTATCTCATTCAACGCAAAACAAATCCCGGATGGGACGTTGAGATTTACGTCAACGGAATACTTCTAAATTTCACAACTGCCGACATGAACGGATTTTTCAGTTTTGAAATTCCGCTTGTGTTTGGAAGTTCAATCATCCTGATTCGGTATTACGGGCCTTGGGGACAAGAAAGCGTTGAGGAAATCCCCATTAACATTCCGTTTTCTTTTACAACACACAAACACCTGGAATATCAATCGTATACAGGAATCTCCGCTGATTCTACACGATCTATTTTCAACAAATCAAAAATATCTTATGGCTTAAGTCGCTGGGCCACCATTAGTGCCGGATATGAATATTTTGAAGGAAGCAGTTTAAACAAACACATTTTTTCAGGATCATTAAATCTGGCTTTGGGAAAAAATTCATTGCTGAATTACACCTACTTACATAATTCGAATCACTACCTGGAATTAATGTACAGAACCAAACGAAATATAGTAATCACCGGAAAACACCGTCAATACCTTAAAAACCAACTAATTATTCAAACACTCAATTTGGGAGAATCTGAAGTTGGATTCAATCTCCCGATTTGGAACAGAAAGATCAAAATACACCTGAGAAGTACTGATCGGTTTACTTATAGCCAAGAACGATACTCTTTTATCAGTGAATCGGCTATTTCGTTCTTTTATAAAAGAATAAATACCGGATTCATTTTAATCACAAGCCAGGAAACAGTTATGAGTTGGAATACTTCATTTTATTTTAAAAATAACTGGACGATCATTCACAATACATCCTATAACGTTTCACGTAAACTCCCTGTCAATAGCGCCCTGCAACTTCAAAAAAGATTCAATAAAATGCTTTTTGCCGAAACCAATCTTACCTATTCGTATTCAACAAAGAGCTTACAGGTTGGTGTATCCATATTTTTCGATTTCAATTTCATGAGAACAAGCGCAACTGCAACTATGCGTAAAAACTATATATCAAGTACTCAAACAATAGCCGGTAGTGTCCATTTTTCGGGCAAACCCAAAGCAGTTTTTGCCAGCAACAGCAATAGTGTGGGCAGGGCCGGATTAGATGTTCTTGTTTTTTTAGATGTCAACCACAATAATGTAATGGACAATGATGAGCCGCTGGTTAAAAACGCTACCGTTGCCATTAACAGAGGGAAACAAGTACTTACCGAAAATGATACCATTCATCGGTTCGTTTCGCTGGAACCTTATGCGCCCTATTTATTAACCGTCGCAAATAACGGATTCCCATCTATTTCATGGATACTCGAAAAATCAACCTGGTCGGTGGTTACCAATCCCAATCAAATTAAAAAAGTTTACATTCCTGTAAAACCAATGGGCGAGGTTGAAATGAAAATTTCGCTGGTCAAAAGCGGAACCATTTCCCCTGCTAATCGACAAATTGTCTATATCATGGATAGCAACAATAAAGTAGTTGGAAAAGGGTTAACCGAACAAGATGGCACTTTTTCTTTTCTGGGATTAGCACCCGGGAAATACAGCATTCAATTTGATGAGAAACAGCTCAAAGGCCTGGGATTAACAGCCACTTATCCCCAAACAACTTTCGAAATAAAAACGTCAACTCAGGGCGATTTTGTTGACGGGATAGAAATTACCCTTCACAACTAATATCCGATTTATTGATGAAAATCAAGGCATCTGATATTCGGATAAGTTACCAAGCTAATTTCGGATCGTTCAATCAGCATTTTGCACTTCGTTTTTGAATAGAAATCCTTCATTTTCGAAGACTAAATTGAATCATGAAAAGTTTGGCGCACGCTAGAACCCTTGATATCATTGATCTTTTGATTGTTTTGTAAAACATGGCATTTCCTTTGAGTTAGTATAAAAGGTAAAGTGAATAGTGTTAGGTGTTTAATGTGAATGGAGATAGACTAGCATCTATCTCCATTTTCTTTTTCCCTGATTTAACCTCCCGTCTTTCGTTCTTTTTTTATGGTTCAAGGTTTTTGATAGCTACTACAATCTTGTTAAGCAAGTTCACCAAATCATGAGTCTTCGTTTTCGAATGATTTCTATTCGATTTCGAATGATTTGTTCTGTGCCATAAAAAACGGGACATCGCCACAACCCTTGTTAACACTGGCTTTCCTATTATTTGGCACGGCGTGGCATTCGGTTTGAATACCCTATAGCAACAGTAAATTATTTAAAAACAAAAACAATTAAATCTTAAACATTATGAAAAAGTTAACTACAATTTTCGCCGGAGCTTTATGTGTTGTTGCATTCTCTACAACTTACGCTCAAACTACAGCTTCAGCAGATGCAAGTGCTCGTATCATATCACCTTTGCAAATCACAAAAACTGCCGATCTTAAATTCGGAAACATCGCAGCAGGTCCGGCAGCAGGTACAGTAGACATGGCTATCACAGATGTGCGTACTGCCGCAGGTGGTGTAACATTGATCTCTGCAGGCAACGTTTCCAATGCTGCAGCTTTTGATATCATCGGATACCCGGATGCAACGTTCACCATCTCTTTACCTGCTTCTATCTCCATTGCTTCAGGTGCGAATGCCATGCAAGTAGACAACTTTGTTTCTTCATTGGGTGCTACATCAGCTTTAGATGCACTAGGAGAAGCAGCATTGAAAGTGGGAGCTACACTGAACGTTGACGCCAACCAGCCGGTAGGTTTGTACACAGGTTCGTTTGATGTAACTGTTGCTTATAACTAAGATATACTGGGTTCAATAAGACTATAAAAAGTCCAATTGATAACTAAAGAGGGAGTGTTTACTTCCTCTTTTTTGTTGTTTAGGATTTTTTATTCATACTCCTACAACTTTGTAAACTGGCTTACCAATATTATTTTTTAGACCCTTTACAAGATTTCACGAATACCCTACATCAGTTTTTAACAACACGTAATACGGTATTGATTTCTTGAGATTGCAATTCAAAAAAGTAAACTCCGGCCTCTACATTCACCAACGATACTTTTTCGCCGGAAACAATTTCTGACTGTCGAATCAATTTTCCTTGCGCATCACGAATAATGAGTAACGCCTTTTGTGAATCAAATGTTATGACAACCAGATCGTTCGTTGGGTTGGGAGACACCAATACTTCTGAAAGTGATTTATCCTGTAGACCGACATAATTAATTTCAATACATTCTGAAGTATCCGAACAGTTATCAGCAGACATGCCTATAGCCGCATAAGAACCATTGGCAGATACTGTTAGTGTAGATGAAGTTGCTCCCGCAATCAATGCGTTGGTTCCACAATTAATCCATTGATATGTATTGCCACCCGAAGCCGTTATAGTCAAATCTCCGTTATCGGTTGCCGTTACTTGCGGATTAGAATTAATTGTAAGATTCAGTGTCACCACAGAGTCGCAACCTTGTGCGTTTGAGATTGTATATGTTGCCACATCGTTAGAAGAGGTATAAGTAATCCCATTAATCCAGGTATAGGCATTACAAGCTGTTAAAATATCTGTTGCAGAAGAGGAATGACGAATTGTGAGGTCTAACGTTACAGTCGAATCACAACCGGCAATGTTGGTAAGTGTGTGCGTTGCAAAGTTGTTAGATGAAGTGTAAGTAATTCCATCTATCCAATTATAGGAATCACATTCTGAAACCACATCAATCGCCGCAGTTGGCTGAAGAATAGTAAGATTGAGTGAAACCAACGAATCGCAACCATTCGCATTCATCAATGTATGTGTCGCCGAAGAATTTGAAGATGAATAGGTCGTTCCGTCTATCCAGGTATAAGCACCACAAGAAGTAATGGTATCTGTTGCTGAGGTTGGTGTATTGATGGTCAGATTCAGATTAACAATAGAATCGCAACCATTGTTAGCCGTAAGCGTTGTTGTGTAATTTCCGGAAGTTGTGTAGGTTTGATTCGATGCTGACCAATTATAAGACACACAACTAATCATGCTTTGATTAGTTACAATTTGAGCAGGTTCAAGAACACTAATCGATTCTGTAAACGAGCAGCCTTGATCATCCATTACTGTCAAACCATACGATCCAGCTACTAATCCTGATAAATCTTCTGTTCCGTTAACACCTCCCCAGCTGATTGTATGAGGCATTTGTCCACCGGAAGTGATTATATGAATTGCCCCATCATTTCCTCCAAAACAGCTTACGTTTGTCACTGTTTCAATCGCACTTATCTGCGAAGGCTGAGTGATGGTGGAAGCTACGATCTTCGTACACCCATGGGAATCAGTAATTGTGACCGAATAAGTCCCATTCGCCAGTCCTGATCTGTCTTGTGAAGTAATACCATTCCCCCAATTGTAGGAATAACCAGGAGAACCTCCGTATGGAGTAAGATCAATTGATCCATCATTATAGCCAAAGCAGGTAACATTGTTCGCAACAGCAGAAGCATCAAGCACGGTTGGCTGGGTTACTACCGGTGTTAATGTGGTATTGCAACCAATTGCATCAGTGATCGTAACAGCATAAGTTCCGGCAATCAGATTAACGCGATCCTGAGAAGTTATACCGCCCCAATTATACGTATAAGGAGATTGTCCCCCACTTGGAGTAAGATCAATCGCCCCACTGTTTCCTCCGTAACAATTCACATTGGTAATGTTTGTGGTTCCGGTTACGGCAGTTGCCGGTTGTGCTAAAGTAGCAGCAATTGAAAAAGTACAGCCTTTGAAATCAGTGATCAGACAAGTATAGCTGCCGGCTGCAAGTCCTGTTCTATCTTCAGTTATAGCTCCATCCGACCAGAGGAAAGTATACGGAGCGGTTCCACCGGCTACAGTTACATTAATGGCACCATTTGAACCACTGTTACAGGTCACATTTGTAAACGTTCGAGAAGCGCTTAAGGCAGTAGGTTGAGTAATAGTAAAGCTTTGTGTTGTTAGACAGCCATTGGCATCGGTAACGTTACATATATAAGTTGCCGGGGCAAGTCCTGAAACTGCATTACTACCATCGCCAACCGGAGTTCCGGGAGTCCAATCATACGTAAAGCTATTCATTCCACCGTTTACGACTACAGAAGCTTGGCCATTTCCCAATCCATTACAAGTTACGTTTGTTGAAATTGGAGAGGATGTATAATTCGGGCATAATCCAATTTTTCGGATTGTTTGATTTAATTGATCAGTAACATATATCTCTCCTGTTGCGTTCATTGCTATTCCAAAAGGAGATGCAAATCGTGCAATTGTGCCTGCACCGTTTTTACTTCCTTTTTTACCTGTCCCACAATAAGTAGTAACAACTGCAACAGAAGTGATTTTTCGAATAACCGCGTTTCCATTATCCGCAATAAAAATATTATCCGCCGCATCTATGATCATTTTCCCAAGTCCTGAAAATTGAGTTGCTGTTCCCGTTCCATTTACCAATCCATAAACACCATTTCCTGCAAATGTGGTAACAACTCCAAGTTGGGTGACCCTGCGAATTTTGTAATTATAGGCATCTGCTACAAAAATATCTCCATTCGAGGCCAATACCACGTCCATCGGGTTTGAAAAGCTAGCTGCCGCTCCGGTAGCATCTATATTACCGTTGATTCCGCTTCCTGCAATTGATGTTACAACACCGGCGGGCGTAATTTTCCGTATTGCATGGTTGTATCGATCAGCCACAAAGAGGTTACCAGATGCGTCGCATGTAACTCCTGCAATGTTATTAAACTTGGCTGCGCTCCCAGTACCATCTACAAACCCTGAAGTGGTAGCGCCACATAAAGTTGTTACTACACCTGCCGGAGTTATTTTCCGAATTCTATGTGCATCAGCAACATAAAAATTACCTGAATTATCTATCGTAATATCATTTACATTGCTGAAAGAGGCTCCGGCTCCTGTTCCATCTGAAGTTCCTAAGGAACCACTTCCTGCAAAAGTGGTTACCACACCAGAAGGGGTGATTTTACGAATACGGTAGTTACCAATATCCGTTACGTAAAGATTTCCGGATGCATCGCAAACTGCCCCTGTAGGAGCATAGAATCTGGCTACTGATCCTGTACCATTTGCAAACCCTAAACCACCTTCAGAAGCAAACGTTGTAACGACCGCGGCGCTAGATATTTTTCTAATTGTGTTATTGCCCCACTCACAGACAACCAAATTTCCGGACCCGTCGATATCAATTCCAATCGGTTGATAAAATAACGCTGCCGTACCTGTGCCATCTGCACAGCCTGGAATAGCTGCCAGAGTTCCTGCGTATGTTGTCACAACTCCAGCAGGAGTTATTTTTCTGATCTTATTGTAGGATTGTTCTGTGACAAAAACATTCCCCGCATTATCAATAGCTAAATCACGCGGATTACTAAAACTTGCAGCTGTCCCTGTACCATCAACCACACCCACAGCTCCAGAACCGGCTAAAGTACTGACTACTCCAGCAGGTGTAATTTTACGGATTCTGTAACCAATTATTTCTGATACGTAAAGATTGCCACTTTGATCTATTGCAATTCCGCATGGCCCGTTAAACGTGGCGGCATTACCTGTTCCATCTAAGCTACCGGCAGATCCACTACCTGCAAATGTCGTTACTACACCTGCAGGGGTGATTTTACGAATTTTATGGTTATACGTATCTGTTACATACATATTACCACTAGCATCAAACACCATCCCATTAATCTCTTGAGAAAAGGAAGCTGCCGTACCTGTACCATCTGCACTTCCAATAACAAAGGAACCGACAAAAGTAGAAACAACACCACCCGAAATCTTTCTGATTTGACTTCCATCACCTAAGTATACTATTCCGGCGTTATCAACTGCAATAGAATTTAATGTACTAAAAGTTGCCGTAGCTACAGGCCCATTTGCAATTCCATCAACTCCAGTTCCAGCGTATGTACTTACCACACCCGAACTTGTGATTTTACGTACTTTATCGTTTCCGTAATCCGCAACAAAAATATCACCTGAAGGAGTTACTGCCAGTGCTCTTGGGTAGTAAAAACGAGCTTGATTAGTTGGCAAATCCTCATCACCTATTCCCCCGGTTGAAGCAAAATTGGTAACGACATTAGATTGTGAAAAACTAATAAAGCATAGCCCTAGAGCTATCATGAAGGAAGTTAGTTTCATTTGTTAAAATTGATACACAAAAATAACCGTTTAAGTTAAATTTCAAAATATTGATTTTACAATTTACTCGTGAAATCTTCCTACTTTAATAGGAGCTCGGCTTCAGAGCTCCCTCCAAGAGCTTCGGAGTGTGCTAAAAAACAAAGAAGCATCAGACAACCAATGCTTCTTCATTTATTGTTGATATACGTCAATAATAATTTTTAATCTTTTAGAATTTCTTTCCAATAAAGCTCAATCAAATGTCAGTTAATGCTGAACAATAAATTTACTTGTCAGCACCTTGTTTCCCCCGAAAACAATCACATTGTAAATCCCTTGAGAATAGGCCGTAACATCAAGACTGACTCCCTTACCATTCAATAATAACGTTTCAATTTTCATCCCCAACACATTATACACCTCAACGGTCATTTCATTTGTGGTTTCATCAGCAATAGTAATGTAAAGTTGATCGTTTACCGGATTTGGGTATATACTTATTTCATTAGAACCACTCTCTTGCTCCTGTAGTCCAAGCGTTAAACAATCAGGATAGGTTTCACAGGTGCAGGCGAAATTCATTTGTTGATTTGTAAATAGATTGATTGGTGTGTTTACATTCAAATTATCAGGATGTGTAGCCGTTCGATTGTCGCATTCTAGCAAATTGTCTTCATAGTAATTCGTCATCCTGTAATAGGTTCCATTATCACAATCACCGGTTGAATTATAGACCATAACATCGCCTCCAACATGTATCGTTCCATGCAATTTATAATTACTTATCCTTGCACGCATATCAACCAATGCATTGCCCCAAATTGTATCTTTTTCAACAAAAGCCTGCTGTGCAATCAATACATTCCCACTAAGCACACCACCATCTACCATTGTATTGTTTTGTACCACAACATCGTCACTAATGGTTGCGTCTCTAACAATAGCCGTGTTTTTTATCTTCACATTTCCTGTAATTGTTGAATTACCTAAAACCATTGCATGCGAACCAACAAAAACAGAATTGCTAACAGTTGCATCATTCGAAACCCATCCACCACCATTGGGGTGAAGGTGTCCATTTGTTTTTAAATGCGCTCTAAAACTTGAAGGATTCTGATATCCTTCAGGGTTAGCACCTATAATAGTCAACTCATACGGAAAGCGAAAGTGTTTGGGATAACCGCGCCATGTATCGTTTGTTGGATTGGTTGTGATCTCGTCAGGAGCTCCCATAACCACCAAGTACATCTGCGATTCATTCGGCAACAAGGTAAATCCTATTTGTGATTCGTCTGATCGATACGTATCGCTGTATCGACTAATCGTGCCATCCGAAAATGAAGTAACGAAACCATATCGCCATCCAGCATATGCATTCGCTTCAGTATGACCTTTAAATTTCACCATGACTGCACAACTATCCGAAATTGGATTTAGTGGAATAATGTTGTATCCGTATTCTTCAGGAGCTATTTCCTCCGGTGCTGAGAAATGATTAGGAACAATTGAATCTTGTTGTAAGATGGTATAGGTGGTTTGAACCGTTGCTAAAAAGTCTCCCCAATTAGAATTTCTGTTGGCTCTCAAATAATTACCAATATTATTGGTAGGAAAATCAAAAGTCGCCATACGTTTAGAATAATCAAAAAGCTTATCATTTAATTGATTCTGGCTATAATTCATCAGCCGTTTATAAGCCTCAATAGGATATTCGTTACTAAACGATTCACGCCATAATCGATTGATAATGTTTATCCCATCTATCTCGTTGATTGCAAGCAGTAAATGATAATTCTCATACGTATTCTTCCACTGTCCCCAAGCTTCCACGCCATATAAATCCATCCCCCAGGCGGTGACATCTTGCGGGTATAATAAGTTTCGCATAAAATTGGCATGTGTCTCCCAAAACAACCCGGAATTTTGCCAAACACCACCTAAGTTGTGTGCAGCTCGATAATCAATATTTGCTTGTGCTTGCATCGAATGCGCAAATTCATGAGCTGCAACATGACCAGATTGCATCGCTAAAGGATGTGCCCAAAAAGCACCGATCACTCCGTCTGCATCGCCACCAAACGCCCAACCGACAACCCCATTAGGACCAAAAGTATTCAACATGATCACGGGTACTTTATACTGATGTAAATTTGTCCCTATCGTATCTTGTGCAAAGCCATAATCCACAAACGCTTGATAAATTGCTTCCATCGTGTCCAACACATTCGCCGGATTAAATGATAACGCCGGATCACTGGCAAGTACTGGATCTAATCCAGCCGAATCACCCCAGATTAAAATGAAATTATCACTTTCCATGGTTTTGCTCCAAGTAAATTGTTGACCATCTACTGTATTTACATCCAACAAATACGAAGGAATATAGGCTGTTTTTTGAGCACTCAAATAAAGCACTTGAAGCAAGAAAATTATAAGAAGAGACTTTGTTTCATTTTAATGATTAAAAATTCTAGCTAAAATTAGCTCTTTGATCAAGTTAATCATCCATTTTAAGTCTATAAAAACACCGTATTTAGAACTCAAAAACAAGTGCTCAATAGTATTCCTAGTCAACAAATTTACGTTCCTTACTATTTTAACGTGAGTTCGGGATAAGAATACCCGTCAGAAATTCATAAAATGTTCAGATGTTAGGCGTATTTTGTAGAGATGGCGAGTCATCTCTGCGAAATACAACGCCACAGATG
>JBILJP010000128.1:0-12163 GCA_044377135.1 Fluviicola sp. | reverse complement strand
ACCACGAAATCACCTTCATGAGCGGCTACAACTACATTGTTCCGAAAACTTTAAATCCGGATTATGTTTACGCGATTGATGATTTTAACCGGGTTTTCAGCTACAACTCCACTTCGCTTGACTCGGCCAGCAAAATCTTAAAATACCGCTTTCTGCACAACGTAAAAGCCGATGTGGAATGGGCTTATAAAAAGAAATTTGCAGTTGGTGTAAGTGTAAAATACTTCAGTAAGATTGTGAACATGGATCGTATCATCAAGGAATTTGAAGAGTTTACAGCAGGCGCTCCCTACATTCAGAATATCCGCTACATGGATTACTTCAACGCTCACCGGTTTGGAAACATTATTGTTGATGCACGCATTTCGTATAGCCTGAATGCGAAACATAAACTAGCGCTCATCGGTAGCAACATCCTGAATCGCAGTTATTCGTTGCGACCGTTGAAAATTGAGCCACCACGCACGATTATGTTGCAGTACACGTATAAATTGGGTGGGGAATAATTCTACTGAGTTCGGGATCGTCTATTAAAAACCGCGATTTTCAGATCAAAATCCGTTCGTAATATTGCAAATTGGCATGTCAAATAAACGCACGTAATTTCGCAATATTACGAACGGATTTTCCGCCCGAATTTGATACAAGCAGTTATTCGTTTCACCCTATGATACCAATCGTTTCCCGTTTCGATTAATTGACTGTGAGTTCAGTACCTTCTTGCCGTAACCAATGCTTCATTTTCGGATACGCATTCGGCGCACCAGCTGGCTCGGTGAGTCCCATCCATTCCAATAAAGGCAAACCAATATAGGTTCCGGATTCGAATGTATCTATCAACCATTCCGAGTCGCCTTTATAACCTTCCGGGTGAAAGAGCACTTCAAGCGGCAACTCCATGTGTTTAGCAGCGGCATACGACCATAAAAGCGTGACGATTTCCTCTCCATCGGTTGGCCAAGGCTGGTTTTCTGCTGTCAAACCTGTTCCGGCAAGCAAACGTTGCTCGGGCGTGGTAACAGCCAGGTGACCGGCTTCGTGCAACAAATCTCCCGGATATTTCAGTTTTTCGTAATCCACATAAATGCAGCCCGGACCCAATTCCAAACCGGGAAGGAAGGTGTCATCGGGCAAGGTTTTTTCGTTTACAGCGATCCCGATTTCTGACAGAAAACCGAGTATTTTCGGTAAATAGTGGTGATTGTTTGTAAGCATAAACTACAGCTTGGGTTCTACAAATTCTTTTTCGCTTTTTGAAATAACAATGGTTGCAACGGTATTACCAATCAGGTTGGTAATGGAACGTGCTTCACTCATGAATTTATCAACCCCGAAGAGAAACGCCAACCCTTCAACCGGAATTTTATGAATGGCCGTAAGGGTTGATGCAAGAACGATAAATCCACTTCCGGTAACACCCGCGGCTCCTTTTGAAGTGACCATCAAAATACCAATAATACTGATCATTTCACCGAACGACAAATCCACTCCGTAAAGTTGAGCTAAGAAAATCACCGACATGGAAAGGTAAATCGACGTTCCATCCAGGTTGAATGAATAACCCGTGGGAACCACCAAACCAACCACCGATTTACTGCAACCCATACGTTCCAGTTTCTGCATAATGGAAGGCAAGGCCGTTTCTGAAGAAGAAGTTCCCAATACCAACAAAATTTCTTCTTTAATGTAGCGCAGTAATTGCCAAATTTTGAGCTTGTAAAACCACAAAATGCTTCCCAGAATCAGGAAGATAAACAAGAACATGGTCATGTAAACAGTTCCCATTAGTTTCCCCAACGGAACAAGTGTGTCGAGACCGTATTTTCCGATCGTGAAAGCCATTCCGGCAAACGCACCAACAGGCGCTAAGTACATCACGTATTTCAACCCGGTGAACACAATTTTAGATCCTTGACTGAGCAACGCAACAGCTTGTTCGCGCTTTTTGGAATAGTTTAAAACGATACCGGTAATGATGGCTACCACCAGGATTTGTAAAGTGAGGTTTGATAGGAAAAACTTCAGCCAACTAAAGGCTTCTGCGTCAGGTATTTTTTTCACATCACCCATCGGAATGGCATTGCGGTCAATGTTTCCGGGCTGAATCCAATACGCCATGGCAATACCAATCACCAAGGCAAATGTTGAAACTACTTCAAAATACAACAAGGATTTGATCCCGATACGACCTACTTTTTTCATATCGCCCATTCCGCTGATTCCCAACACAATTGTGAGGAAAATAATGGGTGGAATGAAGATTTTGATAATGCCAATGAATGCCGTGCTGACATCTTCCATGTGCAACGCAAATCCCTTGGCAAAATGCCCCACCAAAATACCGGCGATAATGGCAATGAGTACCCAAAACGTAAGGTTGGTGAGAATGCGCTGCCACAGCGGTTTTTTCTCCTTTGATTCGGGCGAATCGAGTATTGAGGTGTTGAAGTCGTGCAATGCTGCCATAGATACGATTTGTTGGTGCAATGTACACATTTTTGAATTTCTGTTATCGATTGCATGTTCTTGAGTTGAATGGATGCAACAGAATCGGCTCATGGGAATTTCTCGTAACTTTAGCTCATGCAAACTCCCGCCGAGCGTTTTACCCTCAAGCAAGTAGCCGATTCAATCAGAAAAACCATTGAATCGCGCTACAACCGCACCTATTGGGTAACGGCCGAAATGCACAAACTCAATCAAACCAAAAAAGGACATTGTTACCCCGAGTTGGTGCAAAAAGAAAACGACCTGATTGTGGTTGAAATGCGTGGAACCATCTGGAAAACGCAGTTTGAAAATATCCAGCGCCGTTTTATGGAAGTGGTACAAGAACCGTTGCGCGACGGGCTGGAATTGTTGTTTTTGGTACGTGTGGTGTATCACCCCATTTACAACCTAGGGCTGGAAATTATTGATATCGACCCAAACTACACTCTGGGGGCTTTGCAACGCGAACGGCAGGAAACACTGGAGCGTTTGCTCAAAGAAGGCATCTTAAACGCCAATCAGGAATTACAAATGGCCTTGTTGCCAAAACGCTTGGCTGTTATTTCGCAAGCCGACAGCAAGGGTTATTCTGATTTTTCCATCTTGCTCAATGGTCACCCAAAGCGGTATCATTTCAACACCTTTTTGTTTGAAGCAACTCTGCAGGGCGACGCAGCGATAACCTCCATTACCAAACAATTGGAACGCATCAAATCGGTGAAACAACATTTTGACACCGTTGTGATCATTCGCGGAGGTGGTGGTGAAATTGGCATGCATTGCTACAACAATTACGAATTAGCCAAAGCGATCGCGACTTTTCCCCTACCTATTTTAACCGGAATCGGTCACTCAACCAACATGACGGTTTGTGAAATGGTGGCTTTTAACAATGGCATTACACCATCCGATTTGGCGTATTATTTCCTGCGCATTTTTGAAGAACTCGACGAACCACTCGATGAAGCATTGTTGGTATTGCCGGCACGAATTCAGCGCTTAATGCGTGAATTAAAAACCGATTTCGAGCGCACTACTAATGCGTTTCAAACCGAAACCAAACGTGTTTTGCAAGCACATCAAACTGTGAGCGGATCGTTGGTAAAAGATTTTCAGCGAGTCACTTCCATTGCCGTTCAGCGCGAACGAAATGAATTGGTGAACCAGCAAAACCTCTTGCGATCCTATGCAACACAATCCGTTCAAACCGGTTTACTGAAAGTGGGAAATTTGAGCGCTACGATTGGCATTCACAGTAAAAATCAACTTGGCCAGCAACGAACCACGCTCACCTATTTGCAGCAGCAATTGGGCCCCCGCATTTCGCCTTTGTTGCAACGCGAGACTACTCGTTTGGAAAACATTGAGCGCAACCTGCACCTCATCGATCCGATTCATGTGCTTAAGCGTGGTTACTCGATTGTGACGAACGAGAAAGGGGTTATTTCAATGGAGAACATTCCTGCGGACGGAAGTGAAATTCGCATTATTCAAGCAGATTTAACGGTAAAGGCAAAAACATTATCCTCCAGCGTTCAAAAAGACACAAACGCATAAACATAAAAAAGGCCGCCTCAAACCAAGAGACAGCCTTTCAAAAAGATAAAAACCGTGATTATTTCACTACTGTAAATGAGCGAGAAAACGGATTAGCATTTGCTTTTCTGAAGTCAATCATGTAAACACCTGCATTCAAATCTGAAGTAGAAATACTTACTTTTTCCTTGGAAACATTCTCCAAAGATTTGCTATAGATTTGTTTTCCGTTAGCATCATAAACAACCATTGTTAAGTCTGAAGCTTCAGGAAAGCTTGTCTCAACAACCACTTCTTGATTCATCATGTTTTGCGTAATAGCAATGTATTCATCCAACAAAAGTTCTTGCGTGTTTAACGAACCTACAAAAACGGAAATGTCATCAACCAATACGTTGTTGATTACACCTTCATTTTCTTCACCGCTAAAATCGATTGTGTGTGCACCAGCAGTAATGTTTCCAAGTGGAATGTTTACTTGAACGTAAGCTGCTTTGTAGGTGTTTGAATCGGCAGGAGTAGCAACAAATACAGAAGCTCCATCAATTTTAACAATCAACGAATCACCAAGTACACCTGGAACGACCGGATTTTTAAGGTAAAATTGCAAAGCCCCAACACCAGCGTTAGCTACGTTAAATGACTGAGACAAAGTACCGATTTCTCCGACACCACCAGCACCACCGAACCATACATAAAAAGATCCGGTATTCGCTGTACAAGGACCACCACACGTACCGCAAGCAGCGTCACAAATTGCAGTTCCAAAATTTGTAGAAGTAGATGTCCAACCCGCACCTTCGATTGAAACATCAGTTAACACTTGAGTTTGCGCTGATAACGCAAGACTTGAAGAAGCACTTAAAACTAGTAGTAAAAATTTTTTCATATTTAGAAAATTAAAATTCGGGTCTAAAGATAAAAGGAATATTGCAAATAACTACCTTTCGACAATCTTTTGAAAACCATGACATACGAAGAAGCATATTCCGAACTGCAAACAATTATCTCCGACATTGAATCGGGTGAAATCTCAGTTGACAGCCTTTCTGAAAAGGTAAAACGTGCCGCTGAATTGATTGCTTTTTGCAAGGAAAAACTTACTTCAACAGAAAATGACGTGCAGAAAATTTTGGATGATCTGGCAGCGAAAAACGCTTAGATAAGTTCGATTTTTGATGCTTGATGTTGGATGAAGCCTTTGGTAAATTGAATATCGCAGTTACGTTTTATAAAATCTAATTCAGATGGGTTCACCCAATCAAACATTCAAAATCCAACATCAAGCATCCGAAAAATACCCTTTTTACGGTAGTTGAACTTCACGTCGTTTGATTTACTTTTGCGCGTTACACACGTCATTACATTGCAGTCATGAAAACGCTTGCACAGGCTAAATTGCACAAACGCACCACCATTACCGGCATTGCGGATAGCGATCTCAAACCCAAATTATTGGAAATGGGACTCTACACGGGCAAGGTGGTTTCCATTTTGTTCAGAGCTCCGTTTGGCGATCCGATTGCAGTAGATGTAGACGGTTATGTGCTTTCCATGCGACTCAATGAAGCCTCTTTGGTGCAAATAGAAGAAAACAATTAATGAAAAAAGTTGGACTCTTTGGCAATCCGAATACCGGAAAAAGTTCGCTTTTTAACCGATTAACCGGCTTGAAACAACGGGTCGGAAATTTTCCGGGCGTCACCGTTGACAAACAATTGGGCAACTTGAAGTTCGGCAACGAAACCGTTCAAATCATTGACTTTCCGGGCACTTATAGCATTTACCCACGATCGAAAGACGAACAAGTTGTTTACAAAGTAATTAGTAATCAGGGGCATGCAGACTATCCTGATTTGGCAGTAGTAGTAGTAGACGCTTCTAATCTGGAACGTAATTTATTGTTGTTTACACAGATCTACGACCTAGGAATGCCCACCGTTTTGGTATTAAATCTTACCGATGTAGCTTCCAAAAACGGATTCGTTATCAATATTGATCAATTACAAACCCATTTTCCGAATACCGTTATTGTGCGCAGCAACGCCCGTGTTGGCCTCGGAATGAAAGAACTGCAAGAAGCGATTAAGAGCCTGAGTGATTCCAACAATCCGTTTCATCATTCTGATCCTTCGGAACTGATTGCAATGGATGATCTCATTGCGCAAAGCGCCGATACCACTGCCCGATTTGAACGCATTAAACACATAGTTGCCGATGTTGTAACGAAAAAGGAAAATCCGGTGAGTCACCAGTTTTCATCGAAATTGGACAGATGGCTGGTACACCCGATATTGGGATATGTCATCTTCTTTTCGGTATTGCTCATTATTTTTCAAACCGTTTTCTCACTTGCTTCCTACCCCATGGATTGGATCGATATGGGGTTTGCGCAGCTTTCAGAATGGACCACAGCCGTTTTGCCTGAAGGTTTGTTTTCTCGACTGCTCACCGAAGGAATTATTCCGGGCATTGGCGGCGTTTTGATATTCATTCCACAAATCGGCTTGTTGTTTTTCCTGATTGGAATTTTAGAAGAAACCGGTTACATGGCGCGCGTGGTCTTCATTATGGACAAACTTATGCGTCCGTTCGGGCTCAATGGCAAAAGTGTGGTTCCGCTCATTTCAAGCGCCGCCTGTGCTATTCCAGGCGTAATGGCAACGCGCACCATACAATCGTGGAACGAACGCCTTACAACCATTCTTGTGGCGCCGTTGATGAGTTGCAGTGCCCGCATTCCGGTGTATACCTTGCTCATCGGTTTGGTCATTCCCGATCAACAAATCTGGGGATTTCTCAACTTGCAAGGATTGGTACTTTTCGGATTGTATGCCTTGGGCTTGGTAACAGCTTTGTTGGTAGCCTTGGTGATTAAACAATTCTTCAGAAAAAGCACCGAGCGCAGTGTGTTTTTGTTGGAACTACCGGCTTACAAAGCACCTCGTTGGGCCAATGTAGGATTGGAAGTCTTTCAAAAAGTAAAACTCTTTGTGTTCGACGCCGGAAAAATCATCCTGGCTATTTCCATTATTCTGTGGGCGCTCGCTTCGTTTGGACCTGGCGATGACATGGAAAAAGCCGCGGCTTCCGTTATAAAACCCACTACAGAAAATCAGGTTGATCTAACAGCTTACGAAGACCAGGTTGCCGCCACAAAACTGCAGCATTCCTACATGGGTATTTTAGGTAGAACCATCGAACCAGTGATTAAACCGCTCGGTTATGATTGGAAAATGGGCATTTCGTTGCTCACTTCTTTTGCAGCCCGTGAAGTGTTTGTGGGTTCATTGGCCACTATTTATTCGGTTCACCAGGAAAGTGACGATCCAAAACCCTTGATTGACCGTCTGCGTAACGAAAAATACGCCACCGGAAAACCGGTTTACACCCTGGCCAGCGGCGTTTCACTCTTGGTGTTTTATGCTTTCGCGATGCAATGCATGGCAACGTTGGCAGTTGTAAAACGTGAAACCAAGTCGTGGAAATGGCCCTTGATTCAATTAGGATACATGGGCGTTTTGGCGTATCTTGGTGCTTTCATCGCATACCAATTATTGAAGTAATGCAAACAGCTGTTGTTTTCCTGATCATTGCTACTGCCATTGGGTACTTAGGCTTCCGTGCTTACAAACTATGGTTTGGCAAACAACAAAAGGGGTGCGAAAAATGTGCCGTTCACAAAGAACCGGCGAAGAAATAATTTACCGCCAAACTTTTAATAATGACCGGCAAGTTCACTCGCGCCTTTGTTTCCCACTAGTTCGCTAATTTTCACGTGCCTAACGGCAATGTCATTAAGTTAAGGAATAAACTCCTATTTGAGCATGATTTGATTGCATTAAAGTAATTAAAATGTATGCTCAAATTTAATTCGATTGACAATTATTTAGCCACAGATACTCAGATTTTCACAGATGAAATCCGTAGTTCAATTTGAAGACTAGACGCTAGCGTCTAGTCCAATATCTGTGAAAATCTGAGCAATCTGTGGCAAGCTTACCTGCTTTTCTTCTTCTATTTTTAAAATGGTTGTTTGCCTAGCATAATCCTTAATCCCGAACCAACCTTAACTTAACGACATTGGCTTAACGGACACCCTTTATTTAAAAGACGATCCACGTGAAACGAAAACAATACTCACCGAAATCGTTTGGTCTGAATTTACAAGTAAAACGAGCTTTTGCTAGCTTCTCGACCGGGCTGCCACAATAATCGATGCAACCGAAAGCGGTAACGGAACCCACCAAAAATCACCCAACTCAGAAAGGTGGGAATCATCTTTAAAAGAATACATTACAGCGGCTGAAATCACACAAAGTGCTCCTAGAATGATGAAAAATATACGCATGGTTTTTATTTTAAAAATTTAATCGGTTTCAATCGTACTACAATATTCTCTTACTTTTTTCAGCCTCAGGCTGATGAAAAAGTAAGCAAAACATCCTTTTGCGCCATTCTAAGCCGCTCGTAAAAAATGGCTCTTTCTGTGTTTTAAGGTCAAAAGTGGCAGATCAGGATCTGAAACGCAACACACAGCAGATTTGGCAATCGCTGTGCGTTTTAGCGCTTTTGACAAAACACAACAAAACAGCCATTTTTCCTACTTCGCTCCGCCCAAGGCGGATTGGCGCATTCCGCAAACCAATTATAGGTAAAAAAGAAGATTATTAGACACGATTTTTTCATTTCCCTGAATTTGATTCGTGGTATATTTGAGACTAGTCAATTAAAATCGGCTTTTTCGGGAACAATCCCCAAAAAAACCTGTAAAACACAATCCATTCGATTAATACCCTATATTCGTACTAAAACCTGTAACGTGTTCGTAATTCTAGGAAGTTGTGCGTTTGTTTTGTTGATTACGGTTGTAGTTCTTGTGGTACTTTACAACCGTTTGGTGAAATCGCGTAATCTGGTACAAAGTGCTTTTGCAGATATCGATGTGAATCTTAACAAACGATTTGTACTCGTTCCCAATTTGATTGCCATTACCAAAAACTATGCGCAGTACGAAAGCACATTATTGGAAAAATTGGTGCAGGAACGAAGTGGAAATACCGCCATCAGCGAAACATCTTCATTGGATGAAAAAATGAGCAATGCGTTCAAAAAAATGAGTGTAACGGTTGAAAATTACCCTGAGTTAAAAGCCAATCACACCTTTTTGAAATTGATGGAAGACTTGGGTCAAATTGAAGATCACTTGTTGTATGCCCGACGATTTTACAACGGCACAACTCGTGTATACAACACAGATATTCAGTCGTTTCCGGCTATCATAATTGCCAAAATTTTCGGCTTCACCACTATGCCTTTCTATGAAGTCAGCTCGGCTTTAGAGCGTGAAGTTCCTGTTATCTGATCTCTTTTTTTGTACTTTTAATCCTTCGGGAACTACAACTTATGATTAAAACTTTTTTTATCTCGGCCCTTTTTGTTTGTCTGGGCATTTTTCAGCTTACGGGTCAAACCAGCGGCGAATCTCCTGATCCGTATGTTTATCAAAGTGAACGCATTATGTGCTTTCATTCCATTATGCGGGTGCAAAAAGACTGTTCGGTCGAAATCACGGAACGCATTACGGTTTACGCAAAAGGCATTGATATCAATCACGGTATTTTTCGCGATCTGCCTTTGTATTATGATTACGAAGGCGGAAGAACCGATGTCGGGTTCAAACTCAACAGTGTAAAACTAGACGGCCAACCGGAAGATTACCACACCGAAGGCATGGATAACGGAATCCGGATTTATGCAGGAAATGAAGATCGCATTGTTTCTAATGGAAAACACATCTATGAATTCTCTTATACCGTTGATCACGCCTTGGGTTTGAAAGATCCGAAGTTTGATGAATTGTATTGGAATGTGAATGGAAACGGCTGGTATTTCACCATCGATACCATTCGCGGAGAAGTTCATTACCCGAAAGGGGCTAAGTTGGTTCAGTACAAAGCTTACACCGGACGAACAGGTGAATTGGGATTGGCCTACACGGCAGATACGCTGGAAGATGGCATTTTGTTTACTTCAACACGTGCATTTAATGCTACCGAAGGAATGACCGTTGCCGTTGCCTGGGATAAAAACAACCTGACTTACCCAACTGCTTTCGACAACTTCATTTATTGGGTTAAATCGCACTTTTTGTGGATTGTCGGTTTGCTCGGATTTATCATAACCTTGCTTTACAGTTATGTTACCTGGCTCCGTTACGGTCGTGACCCAAAACCGGGAGTAATCATGCCGCAATACGAGGCACCGGAAGGATTTACACCTGCAGACGCTGCTTATTTGAATAATTACGGACGTCGTACCACCAATATGTTTACCGGTCAATTGGTTAGTTTGGCCACCAAAGGTCGCTTGACAATTGATGTGCAAGAAACAGGTGGTCTGTTCTCTAAAAAACTCTACACGATCAAACGAACGGAAGAATCTGCCTGGAAGAAAGATCAATTGTTGTCAACAGAAGAAATGCTTTACAACGATTTGTTTGCACACAGCGGAATTGTTCACATTACGCAAGGATCTTACAACAAAAACCTGCAACAGGCACAACTTGATTTGATCTCAGAAATCAAGGAAAATCAAGGAGAAAAATACATTCTCAAACGCAACAATCTCAAAGCCAAACAATACGTCTTTCCCATTTTGATGTTATTAATCGGAATAGGTGGTCACTTTCTATTCGGTGGAAACATGGGAATTTTGATTCTGTTTTTTGTACTCACCGTGATTATGAACATCATTTTCGGGTTGCTGTTTGAACAACCGACTGAATTGGGTCGCAAGCGCATGGATGAACTAGCCGGATTCAAACTTTACATGGAATATTCCGATCGTGAACGCATTCGATTGACCAATCCTCCGACCATGAATTTTGAGCATTTTGAGAAAAACTTACCGTATGCTATCGCACTGGGAGTATCCAAAGAATGGACAGGTCAATTTGATCAGGCAGAACTGGATAGTCATATGTCTGGCGGACATTATTGGTATACAGGCGCTATGCTCATGAGTATGCATTCTTTTGATTTCGGCGATTTATCCAGTACCATTTCATCAGCTTCCACTCCACCAAGCTCATCGGGCGGTGGTTCGGGTGGCGGTGGTTTCTCCGGCGGTGGTGGCGGAGGTGGCGGCGGCGGCGGCTGGTAACGTTCAAAACCTTTTGTCATGCGTTTTTTTCCTTTTGCTTATAAGAAAAACTCACTGCACATCGTTCAGTTGTTTTTCATCGGTGGATTCGGCCTATTGATGCTTGTTTTCGCGGTTCTCTTTTTCAATGCTTCGCAACAAGCAACAGGCAGTGATATCTCGTTGTTTTTAGGAATGATGATTGCATTTCTCATTCCCTCAATTGGTTTGTGTTTGTTCTCCTACCTACATTTCAACCGTATGCGCCGTTTTTACCAGGATACAACGACCCAATATGGCGTTACGGTAGATGACAAAATAGTTCATCACCTTTATTTCGATGCGTTGAAAAAAAGAGAATGGACCATTGACCGAAGCGCCATTTCATCAATTGTGGTGAGAATGTACCGCAGAATTCGTTACATCGACATGAAAGTGGGGCGTAAAACCTACTTCATCAATACCAATGCGATGGTGCAATCGGACTTTGAACAATTGCTAGCTACACTTCAACAATCCCCAATCATTCCTGTTACACCAACAGAAACAATGAGCGAGCCGATTGACAGAGATCGTAGTTTGAAACACGAACATCTAAGAATTGTAGTTGCGTTGATGCAGCTTCTTGAAGCCAAAACATCGCTTACTTTTTTGGGTAATTGGAAAAAAATCAATGAATCGGAATACCTGTTTGGGTATGAGGAAGATGTGCCACAATCACCTTATTTCCAACTGCGTATTTTAGGTTCGGGAGCAGGTGATTATTATTCAGGATCAGTAGAATACGAAAACCTTTTCAAATTGCACGATGCAGTTGATTCCAATGGAAAACGGATTGATTTATACTACATTCACACCGATACAAACCTGGCCGGAAGTTGTTCTCTTTTTCAGTCGGATTACTTCAGCGAGCTGGAATTGGCTAAATTTGAAACCGAATTTTACAAATTGATCAGAGGCGAGGTTCAAATTCCAAATCACTTTCCATCAACAG
>JBILJP010000127.1:0-12204 GCA_044377135.1 Fluviicola sp. | reverse complement strand
GCAAAGTAGCGGAAATTTAAGTAAAATATCGTTATGAAATGTTGAGTAATTAAGTTAAAGACAGCATAAATGCCCTGCTTCTAAAGGATTCTTAGCAGCAGGGCATTTGTGGTTGAGTTAGTTGAATAAATCTTTAGTATCTGCTAAAGAACTCAGGCATCTTGTTGTTCTAACCACTTTAAAATTGATTGGGTTGTTTCCTCTGGCTTTTCTTGTTGAATCCAATGACCACAATCCAAGCTAACAACATCCAAATTAGGCACAATATTTTTTAGGTTTTCAGACTTTGGAATCGTGTCCCGCTCACCATAAATCATAAGCGTCGGTTGATGAATAACGGTGGGTATTTCCGCCATTAAGTGCCAGTTTCTATCCAGGTTTCTGTACCAATTTATACTTCCTGTAAACCCTGATGATGTGAAGGCGGCAACAAACACAGACAGTTCGTCATCGTCCATTAATGGTTCCCCTAGTGGTTTTTCTGCTCTTGCAAGATTTATCATTTGCATTCCTGGCTCTGGTAGTGTGGGAGGTACGTTTTTGCGGAATATATTACGTAGGAACTGTGATGCATTTTCATTCATAATAGAATCTGCTACTCCAGGTTGTCTATTGAAGTGAACAAAATAGAAGTCTCCTCCAAATAGCGCTTCCATAAACTCAATCCAAGGCATTTCTCCACGTTCTTGATAAGGCAACGCAAGGTTTATTAGTTTGTTTACCCGTTTAGGATGCAATAGTGCCAGGTTCCACACAACATTTGCACCCCAATCGTGACCAACAAAAGTGGCATCTTCATATCCAAAGTAGTCGAGTAGCGCAACCAGGTCACCTGTCAAGTGCTCAATGTCGTATTCAGTGACTTCGGTGGGACAGGACGAGTTGCCATAACCTCTCTGGTTTGGAATGATAACATGATAGCCAGCTGCAACAAGTGACGACACCTGATGACGCCAGGAAAAAGCATGCTCCGGAAAGCCGTGACAGAGTACAATCGGTTTTCCAGCATTTTGTTGACCTGCTTCAAATACTTCCAGCACTACACCATTCACTGAAATCAAGGAAGGCTTTGGAAATTCGTTTGGATTAAATCCGGTGTTCATTAAGTCTGTCATTTTTATTCTTTAAAGATTAATAATGATGCAAACTTATGCCTGACATGTGACAGCCTTATGTCAGGGGTAGAAAGAAATTAGTGATGCCTATCAAAATACTCTTGCAGCGTCATTTTGTGTGGTTCAAATTTGTCAGTGAGTATTTCTAATTTTTTAATTCTGTCTAACCGAAAAAAACGAAATTCTTTTCTTAACCGACAATAGGCAACCAACAACCAATTTTCAGTATTCAGTAACGCAAATGGTTCAATGAGTCTGGTTGTGGTTGTACTTTGTTCGTTGGTGTATTCAATTTTGGCTATACGAAAATTTGTCAGGGCAAATTGTAAGTCAGATAAACTACTACTGTTTCTTTCTCGATTGTTATTTTGGTCAAATCGAGTTCTTTCAGAAAGTAAGTTCGCATTGTCTTGTATGCTGTGTTTTAAGACGGCTTTTACTTTTTCAATGGCTTCTGTGTATTCTTTAATGAATGAAATGTCTTTGTTTTGGAGAACCAATTGTTCTGCGGTTATTAACGCATTTGCCTGTGCTTCTGTAAACATTATGGGAGGAACTCTGTAATCCTCCATTAGCGAATAACCTTTTCCGTCTTCCGTAATTATTGGAACTCCTGCTTGTTCTAATGCTCTAATATCTCTATAAATTGTCCGAATACTAACATTAAATTTGTCGGCAAGAGATGTTGCGGTCAGAAGTCGTTTCGTTTGCAATTGCGTTAAAATTGCTGTCAGGCGCGAAAGTCGTTTAGTGTTGTCATTCATTTTTCTGACTGTTGATGTTTGGGTTCACTCTTGGTATTAAAGCGCAACTTGTTTATTGACGAATATAACTGTCTATTTTACTTTATTCAATTCGATCTGAGCATAAAATTTCGTTGATCCTTCATTAGTTGAGCTCGAAACTAAAAAACAAACAAAAAAGGGAATTAGTACTATTTCCCTTTTTGACCCCAAGAGGGGAAATCTCTAACTTTTTGAGGAAGAATTTAGAACGAATTTCACAACCCTAAAAATTGAAAAGTTGGAAGCTCAAGAAACTCCTGATTCAGCGTTTGGATTACCCAATCCGGAAAATCAATACTTACAGACGAATCATTGAACTAACAGAGCCCGGATCGCGCTGAATAGTAAGCCATCTGTGATCGTTCTTCATCGAATATTCTTGGTTTCTGTGATATGTTGATCAAACAAAAAGTCGCCGTTTGTCAGATCGATGACCGCGAGCGCTATTCCGTAATTAACGAACCCTTTTGAGTACAACAGGATCACCTGATTAGGGAAAGAGGTTTTATAAATCCGGAATTCATGCTCGGCCCAACCTTTGAACACATGACGACGTATGTTTATTCCATTGCGATAGATTTCCAGGCCGACGTTTGAAAACCCCATTTCGTTTTCACGGAGTTTCGTTACCACAAACGCGTTACCCGGAATCTTTTCAATCACCTCGGTATCGGTAGCATTGATATCACGATAAATGACTTTTATATCTGAACGTATGTGGTTGCCGGGGGCTAACTTCAGCGTTCTTCCCATCTTTCCGGAGAGCAGTTGCAAACTTCGCTCAACAAACGGACTGTCAATGTCAATCCCTGTTCCCTGCTGATAAGCTCCTGCTATGAATTGATAATTGGAAAAGTTGAAAACGTAGTGCCGGTAAATTTCAAAACTCGGAGAATCATCGGGCATGTAAATGCTGTGACCGAAAATATGGAAGAGGTTTATAGCGCTATCGGCCACCACCACATCGACCACCTGGATTTTTGTCCTTCCTTTGAAAATATACAAAAAAGTGAGTCCTAAAACCAGAATAGAGCATCCAATGATTACGAATACAAGCATACGTATTAAGTTAGGTTAAAAATAGCTGAATTTATCGGGGAGCCAAATTGTACTGATCACAACATTGGGAACAAGACAGATTAAACTAAAAAACCCGGATTATCTTTGGCGAAACAGTTGCTTTTTGCGAATTTGAGCGGGGAAACTTCTAACTTTTTGACGGAGGATTTGGAACGTGTGTTAGAACTTGAAACTATTGATAAACACGAAGTTTCAATGAAATTGGAGGCATAACGGTTTGGGGCTTTGCAAAGTGGCGGAATTAGAAGCACAAATGTTCAATTTAGCACTGAACCCGCTTTTTTGCAAAACCCCTATTAGCTGTTCGCCCTTTTTTAAGGCTACAAAATTTATTGGTGAAGTTTCGGTTTTATTTATTTCGAGTAAATCATCTTGACTCAATTGTTCAAAATCACTGTTGTTGGCAATTGGTAGCAATGCAACTTCGCTAGCTTCAATAGCATCTATAAATATATTTGCAGGTTTGATATTGAAAAAACTATCCATATCAGTAATCAGCCAATCCTCAGCTGCAAAATGCAAAATATGTTCTTTTCCTGTTTTGTCGATTACATAGCTTTTTAAACAACCCGTTATTACTTTATAAGCATATCTACATATTTCTCCTTTATGTAAAAGAATTGTGCCTTTGGCTACTTTTTTTATTTGTAAATTTTCAAATACTTTCATATCAAGTGAGTTGATTTGTGATCGTTCTTATAGGGTTACAGCTAACGTTTTGTAGCTACCAGTAGTTGGCGATTTCGAAGCACAAAGCTTCATTTAACCACTGAACCGTCAATTTCTTGTAGGTGCTGTTGGCGGGTCGTTGTTTTCTTCGGGGTACAGGTTTGTTTTGTCGCATTAGTTCAGTTTGCTTGTTTTGATATCTTGTAAAATTTCATTTGTCACAAGCATTAATCTTTCTTCAATTTCTTTTGTTAGTTTTTCCAAGTCATTAAAATTTGGTTTGTCAATTAGCACTGTTTCAAGGATTGAATATTGAGGTCTTGTCGTTCGTTCTTTATTCCACTTTGTCGATTTAAAGTAATCCCAATATTTTTCTTGAATTGGAATTGTCTGTCCTAACAGCCAAATTTCAAACTGCATTTTTCTATGATTCAGTACAAGTCCCATTTTCAGCTTTCTCTTTTTTAAAAAGTCATTTGTGTAATAAAAATATGTATAGTCCATATAACCCTGAAAAAGACTTCCGAATGAATATGTGTCTGCAAGGTTTTTGGATAATGTTGTCCCAAGTCTTGTTACATACTTAACAAGTCCAACATAGGCTTCTTGAATGTCGCCTTTGTCAAGTTGCTCTTTGTATTTGTCAACGAAATAATTTAAGTCTTTCATTTTTAATATTTGTAATCACTTCATTACCCTTGTTGCACTGTCAACGCTTCGTCATTAATCCATTTTACAGCCCATCTGTTTAGCTTCGTTTAATTTTAAACACCCAATAAAAATACACTGTTGCCGTATTTATTGCAACAAGTAACCAAAATAAAGGAAATGTAAAAAAGCTTTCATACCCCCCCTTTAGGTATTTCTACAAATGGTACGGTAATTAAAGCGTCAAGTAATATAGCCGTGAGGCTCATAATTGAGCCAGAAATTAGACCGTGAACCTTATTGCGGTTTTTGTAGAAAATAGAAGCCCCAAACAGTGCAAAAGGAATAATGAATATCGCTACAATGAGTGCTTGTTGACTCACCGAATCTTTAATTGTTGAGACATAGCTTAAGCCAGCAAATATGATAAAAATAAATAGCCATATTAAGGCTCCTGTTGAAATTGCTCTCATGTTGTTCATTTTTTCTATTAGTTTTAGATTAATAAGAAATGCCTGTTATTTTACCTTGATAAGTGCAAGAGCCTGTTCTACAACACACTGTCCTGTGCCACCTGTTGCTCCAATAATAAATAACGTGAGTTCGGGATAAGAATTCAGTCAGATCGCTTAGAGATAGCTGGATTCAAGCGAAAAGAACGAGATGTATCGGGCATACATTGAGTGCTGTTTCGAGCAGAAGACGGCTGTTTATAAGCGAAAATGCGCATTAGCTAATCCCTAAAACATTCATCTGTGGCGTTGTATTTCGCAGAGATGACTCGCCATCTCTACAAAATACGCCTAACATCTGAACATTTTATGAATTTCTGACGGGTATTCTTATCCCGAACTCACGTTAATTAGAAATTCTTTTGCTTCGCTAACTGTATTTGCTTGTCCTTTAACGATTGCATAGTTCCAAGGACTTTCTTTTTCTGACATTTTGTATTCAAACTGGAATTTTTTGTCTCCAATACTATAAACTGTCACAAACCAACCATCTTCCCAATTATCTGTTGCTTGAATTACAAGTGAATAATGTGAAGTCAATCCAAAAAGTGTCGAGTTCTTAAAAGTTTCGTTCACTATTGAAATAAATTCGAGCATTGCCTTTCCAATTTCATTTTCAACCACAGTCGCATTTTCACTTGTCAATTCTTTGTAGAATTCTTCAAGTGTCTTACTCTTTTGGTCTGAACTTCTAATTATTGGCATACGATCGTTTTAAAATTGGCTATAACGCCCGCGCCGCTTGATGAAGTTCTTGTTCTTCATTCGCAGAATGAATGATAAGAGAATTTTGTCAAGTTGCCAGTTGTGTGCTGTCCCGGAGGGCAACATATGGCTTGCTTCTTGAAACCGCGAACTGCGTACTTTCGGCTAAGATAAAAAATATAGCGAAAAGGAAACTTGAATTTACCTGATATTTCGCAGTTTCTTGAAACCGCTGTTAGCGATAGTTATTATCTTTTACGACTAATTATTTCCTTTAGTCCAGGTTCACAAGTTAATAAATGCCAACCGCCAAAAACTATAAATACCTTGTCGTTTGTATTTAACAAGTTGTCAATTGTTTTAAGCAAATATTGGTCTCTAATTTCTTTTGACTTTCTACCAATTTCTTGAAACTTTCCAACTGGGTCGAATGGATTTGTTGGTTCAAGTTCTTCAAGATTAAATTTTCTATTTAAAAGTTTTTCATAATTACTTTTATAAAAATCTAGCGTTTGTTCATTTGCATTCAATTTAATTTCTCCAGATTTCATTATATAATTTTGGATAAATTGAGAATATCTTCTGTCAATTTCGGCTTGTTCTTTTATATGTTCTCCTTTTAAAGCCCACATAAATCTTTCAGTAACTATGTAAGCTAAAAATTCTCCTTTTGAATAATGCTTTAGTAATTCTTTAAACTCTAAATTGGCTTTCATATCGCCATCAACAGTTTTTATTTTTAGGCTATCAGATATTATTTTTAGCAAACCAATTTCGCCATCTTTTAATAAAGCTTCTTGTTTAGATTTGTAAACTCTTTTAGATACGTCGCCACCTTCATTTATAGATATACTTGGGGCAAAATCAAAAAACTTTTTTTCTATTTTCATAAACATTGGATTATTAATATCATTATTGTCTGTCAAATGATTTACACCACAAAAAACAATTTTTTTCTTTCCATTTTCAAACTCCAATATATATGGATTTTCAGGCATGTTACCTGATTTGTCTAGCTTTATGTCAAGATAACTTACAGTTGGGTATAATTTTTCTGATGGTTTAGTCGGTTCATTATTTTCTTTTTTATTGTTACAACTAACAATGAAAAATGAAATTAAAATCAATCTGTAAATGTTCATATTTCTGGGTTTTCTATATAATTATCGCTAACGTTTTGCGGCTTGGCGAAGGCGGGGATTAGAAGCACAAATGTTCAATTTACCACGTCTGCCCTGCTTTTGGCAATACCGCTGTTAGCGGTTCGTTGTTTTTACTTTTTAGTCAGTTTATATCTTAAATGTGTTGTCAAGTCGGAAGCTATAACCTCTGAAATTTGTAAGTCATATTTGTCTTTGTCAATGCCGTCAAAAAGTCGGATACCACTACCTAAAAAAACTGGTGCAATGTGAATGAAAAACTCGTCTATAAGTCCAGCGTTTAAAAACTGTTGGATTGTGTTTGCACCACCTTGTATTCTTATGTTCTTGCCTTTTGCTGATTGTCTTGCTTTGTCCAAAGCACTTTCTATTCCGTCATTTATGAAGTAAAATGTTGTCGAACCTTCTTGCACCCACGGTTCACGTGTTTCGTGAGTTAGTACAAATACGTCTGCTTTGTATAGGTCATTTGGCCAACTTGCTTCACCTTCCTCAAACATTCGTTTGCCCATTATGAATGAACCTGTTCTAGCGATTGTTTCTCTAATGTATTTTCCGTCTGCGCCATCTTCTTTCCCTCCTTCAAATCCAAGGTATTCCCAAAAAGCTTTTTGATTAAACATCCAAGAATGGATTTGGCCTGAAACCCCACCCATAGGATTTTTAGGACTTCTGTTGTCTCCTGCGAAAAAACCGTCAAGTGATATCCCGCTGTCAAAGATTATTTTGCTCATACTTTTTTGTTTCTTGATTATGTTATTTTTTCTCCGTCTGTTCTATGGTTAAGACTGTCGCTCTACAATGACCGCTAACGCCCGCGCCAATTACTGGTAGATGCTGTTAGCTGAAGTAGGGCGGCACAAAGAATTGTACGTTTCGCTTTCGGTGTCTGCTTAATCAGTATATCAAATGACCAACATTACTTTGCCTCTCCTTAAAATAAAGCGCACTTTTTATCCAACGGTTGCTAAGATGGTCAGAGAGTTTCATCATTATATCATATGCTATCGTATTTTCAGTTTCCGGATCAAATTCAAATACAAAGCCATGCTCGCATTCCGATGCTTTGAATTTAACATTCTTCTCAAGAATTATCATTTGTTGAGATGACTGATCGAATTCGCGATTGTCGAATACTTGTTCTAATAATGAAAAACCGGAAAATCTTTTTTTATCAAAGGCTATACTATAATAGTAATCACTTCCTTTCCATAGCAAATATTTTTGATCAAGTTTCTTGGATGACATTTGGCAATTGATATGGTGTCAATTATAAATATAGAAATTTTATTTCATTCTTTTGGCTACGGCAAGGTACATGTCCGCATAATTTTAAAGCAATTGTATTTCGATTGTCTGATTGTCGGGGTCGATGTTAATCCAGTCCATTGATTGGTCACTTGGTAAAGTGTCTTTGAGGTCCGTACCTTTTGTGAATCGTCGGAGAGAAATATCTACCAAAGTGTATTGCCATTTTGTATTCGTCTTGTCCTGTTTTACCGATCCAGGCAATTGTTTCAAGTCGTCTTGTATTGTTAACGTTCTTTTTAGATTTTATGGGAGGATCATGATTTACCCCGTTGCACCAAAAACCTTTAAGTCTGTCGTCTTTTGAATTCTCAAAAGTCCGACAAAGTTGAACTCAAGATCTACGCAGAAGTCCTGATTAAAAGAGTCGTCTAATATGTCGTTACTTTTTTTTATGAAGTATGTCCGCCCTATTGCAGCTAACGGTTTGCAGCTACAAGAAGTTGGCGATTTCGAAGCACTAAATTGTCTGCCATCACAGAACTTGATACGAAGTGCAAAGCTTCATGTCACTACTGAACCGCCAATTTCTTGTAGGTGCTGTTAGTGGCTGGCCTCTTCATTTTTTTATTAACGATTTGTACTTCTTAAACGCCAATTCCGTGACATAAGCAAAATTGTGATTTGCCCTAAATTCTTCGCTGTAGAATCCAATAGACTTTGTAATAAAGTCAGTCCCAGTAGTGAAAACAACAGGATTTTCTCTTATATAAACAGCTAAAGCTACATGAACCTTTTCAATAATATCATCAACGTCCTTGATGATTTTTATATTCTTAATATTTTGAAGATTATCGAGCATTTCTGCTTGCCAATACTCATCAATTCCTAAATGTCCATATTTGTACAAAGTATATCGAGACATTGAATCCCATGAAATTGGTTCTTCAAATAGTGTTTTCTCGCTAGTATCAAATGGTTCTGTATGTGTGAAATTTATATTTAATCTCTTAGCAATTTTAGACATAATATTGTCAATACCATCACTGAAGTTTGCTGATACTCTATCAGCTAATATTGGAGAGTAATCTCTGACCTGTTCAATTGTTACATTGAACCAAATTGGCAATATTCTTTTTGCATCTTTGCTTTCAAGTGTAAAATAACCATTTAGTTCGTTACTTGTCCAACTTTTTTTGAAGTAGTCGGGACTCAAGATAACAATTGCAAATCGAGATTCTGTGAGTCCATGGTCAATCTTTTCTCTGATACTATCTCCCCAATCAATTTCAAACTCGTCATACCAAATCTTTATCCCCATGTCAATAAGTTTTTTTGCTAAGGGTCGAACACAAGCATCCTTGTCTTCCGATGCATGTGATAGAAACAAATCCCATTTGTATTTTTTGTCTGTCATAGTTGTCAATTTGGCTTGCCACTAACTTATTTATTGACGAATATAATCAAGATTTTCGTTTTTCAGCGGCGATTCAAAAAACTTGAATTACAGAGAATAAACCTAAAAATATTGTGCGCATTTTATTACTTATTTTTTTTCTCTTCTTACAGTTACAAATTTTCAATCCCCCCCTTTAAACGAGTGTTTTCCGGGCAGAGTCCATATGCTTTTGTATAAGAATTGCGACTTTGTTTTTTTTGCCAATTATAGAATAAGCATCACCAATTAATTCAAGTGTGTATGAATCCTTTGAACTTTTATCAAGCACTAAAAAACATTCAATTAAGGCTGCTTCTATTGAATAGTGATTCATTAAATAAATCAAAGGTCTTCAGTATAGATTTTTTCTAACTCTTCTTTCCGTCGCAACTCCAAAAAATGTCTGGAATCCTCATATTTATAGGTTATGCTATCGTACCGAGCAGAGATGATCTTTTTTTCGCGAGAGTCGACCACTCCAAATTTTCCGTTTCGTTTAACAATAAAATAGGAAGAAGGCGAATTGTAACGAGTAAACAAGAATTGTATATCCTCCCATTTAAGATTCAGCACTTTTTGTCCAATGTCATTGTAAACTCCAGCTTTGCCATTCAAGTATACTTTATAATACCAATCGTCACTCGTTAATTCTCTGACACTATCGTAAAGTCTATCATGTAAACGGGTATTGTTATGTGTTAAAAACGTGTACCTATTATCCAGTTGCACTATTTGCCCTCTGGTTCGCCAGTTATTTGAAATACGAATGCTATCAAAAGAAGCAAGAGTTATTTCCTCCATGCATCTCATATCAAGCAATCCAACTTTGTTGTTCAATTTATACCTGACGACATTTTTATAAGTATGTGTGCGATTGAATTTCTCATGTGTAATAGGTTGGCGAATGTCATTGGGATTAAATGCACACATCCACTCATCTTCGATAGTAGGAATAGAACAATATTCCAAACTATCATATTTAGGCTGTGCTATTGCCAGATTCTGCAAATTGATTGCACCATATTTATTGTCACGAATTAAGATTGCATAAGCCGCAAATTCAGAGCCCAACTCTACGTGAAATTTGGTTATCGGAGATACAATAATCGTATCACAAGATTCTACCATTTTCTTATTATCAGGGGTGAGGATCTCGAATGAATGATTCTGCTTCGCTAACAAAATATTCTGCCCGATTTCTTCGATCAAATTATATTCGAAAGGAATAAGTATTTCATTTTTTGCATTTATCACTCCCCATAAATTCTCTTTTCTTGCCGCAAAAAAAGGCTTGGTCCTAAATACTAATTCAAGGTTATACGGACTAGTTGGATTAGCCATTTCTTGCTTAAGGAGTGTGTTATACAATTCTACAGATTCATTCCCATCTTCCCAAAAGAAATAAAACAATTCATTCTCAAGTAAGTACTTCCTCTCCCACAACAATAATTCTCTAAACGTAAAATTCACATTTATTTGATCGTAAATCATCGGAACTACAATTCCACCGGTCGAATCAATCATTCCATATTTGGAATGTTGACTTACCAAATGTAACGAATCCTGCAATGGCTTTCTCAGAAAACGGATGATCTCATTTGATTGGAAAGACATTTCTTCCGCTTTTCCAATATTCGATTCAATTGAAGTTTGACAATGCGCAGCTGAGAAGTAGAATACTTCTATAAGTAATAAAAGCCTAAAGAAAAAGGTGTTCATTGATGAAACAAAAATAGATAACAAGAAAAAGTATATCAAGTTACATATATAAACCTTTTTCAGTACCAATAAAAAAGAGGCTGTCTAAAAAGACTCATCATTTAGTAAAACCTTGAGGTGATTAAAAAGTGATGAAATGCAAGGCGTTGAGGATGAGATGTTGGGAGTTTACTTGAGTAAATGACCAACGTCGACATCCGAAAATAACGACGCAGGTTATTACTTTTTAGACACCTTCTTGTGATGTTGTTACACAATTTATTTCAACTAATATCTAATACAATTAAAATGAAATTTGAAACATTCACACTGAATTTAAACGGGTTAATAGATAACCTTTAACCAGAATACCCTTGTGATTTGATCTATTCAGATCGTCGATAAACTTTATACTCTCCTTTTGTATTTGTTGAATAAAGATACAACTGATCATTTTTTATTTTCCAGAAGAAACTACCAGCATGAAAATTGGGTTCATCTTGAGGAATTTCAATCCGCACTCTCTGTGTTTCAATGTCAACTTCATAAATTCCATTCGAAACCGATGTGTTTTCATGATCATCGTCTTTAAGCCAAACACTGGCACTCACTTTTTGTCTTTCTTCAAAAGAAATCCAGGTGTTTTTCATTCCATTGATTTCATCTTCAGTGTGTGTTCCATCTGCCGTATCAAAATAGATGTCTTCATTATAATGTACTTTGACTATTTCCCATTTACCAATTAAAGATCTCGGATCATCATCCTTATATTTTTTTTCAGTCGCTGAACAACTCATAAAAACTGAAAAGAAAAGAAAAAAGTAAAATAACTTCATAGTGCAAGAGTTTTATATACCCATCATAGTACGGCTGTAAAATACTTCCTAAAAGCCTTAGCACTGTTGTGCATAGGATGTTTTTTGGATTATTACTTTCATAGTAAATTTGTTTATTTACTAAGATAACAAGTTTTTGGTATCAAGAATCTATCCCAAAAGTTGGGGACGAATTTGAGATTGATCCCAAATCGGATCAAGACAAAAACCTGTGGAGCAAAATCAGGATTAAAAATAGGATCTTTGAATCCTAAAACTGATTTGTGGCAGATATAGCGCTTTTAAAACTGTTGTTACCCGAATACCTAGT
>JBILJP010000126.1:0-12210 GCA_044377135.1 Fluviicola sp. | reverse complement strand
AAGATCTTGTCATAGATCGGGCCTTTATAAGATCGTCTGAACGCAATCACCGACGAGAATTTATCACCTATCGGAATTTCAACAAACACATTCATGCTCAACAAGCTGACATCGCCACCCACGTTAACCTTTTTCTGATTCCCTTCTTTTCCGGTAATTTCTGTTACACTTGATAACCTTCCACCGAAGCGCGATTCAAATCCACCTTTGTAGAGCTGCACATCTTTGAGTGCGTTGGAATTAAACGCACTAAAGAAACCATACAAATGATCTACATGATACACGGTAAATCCGTCATAGAGTACAAGGTTTTGATCCGGGGTTCCACCTCTAACATATAACCCGGAAGAAGATTCATTCGCTGCACTAACGCCGGGCATCAACTGAAAGGACCTCATAATATCCCGTTCTCCAAGATTCGGAAGTTGTTCCAGTTTTTTCGGAGTCATCTTGATAACACTCACATCCTCTTTCCTTGCTAGCACAACATCTTGTCGAACCCCAATAATGGTAACCGTTTCTAAATTTTGAGAGGTTGGGATCAGCTCGATAACAAAGTACTTTTTGTCGATCACCGGTGTTAAGAACACTTCTGTTTTATCATAACCGACATAGTTGACAATGAGCGTTGAAGTATCGGTAGGAACTTGTTGAAGTGTAAAATATCCATCGGCATTTGTTGATCCGCCACGTGAAGTACTTTTGATTTGAATTGTTGCAAAAGGAAGAGCCTCACCGGTTGAACGGTCCTTGATAATTCCGGTAAGCGTGAAATCAAACGTGCTTGGAGGACCGAAATACGTCTTAGTAGCCTTTTGTTGGACTATTGAAAGGTCTTTTTCCTCTTCTTCAACGTAGAATGTACCGTACTTATCGCCTTCATCTATTTCGATCGCACCATAAGCCTCAGTATCTTCCTTGAAGTCTTCTGTTAGTTCCGTATTTTGTGAAATCGGATTCATCTCCTCTGACAGTTTGATACTTTTGAAAACGGTGGCTAAGCCCAGCATATCAATAGCTGATTGTTCGATTTTAGGATCTTCTACACGCAAGAAAACATTGGTATGACCATAGGCATAGCCAAAAGTAATAAGGCTACCAATAGATTCCAGACATTCCAGTTTAGTGATACTACTGCCACCGCGATTGGGGAGATACACAAACAAATAATTGTAGAATTGAGGTAAATCCTTCATTCCGTCTTTCTCAAATGTGCTTTGAGGTGTCCCGTACTCGTTTCCCAGCACAAAAATGAACGGGCGCCTTACATTATTATAGTTATTATTTGGCGCGTAGCAGATATAGCTGAAATGGCATTGATTACCTTCTGTATTAAAGGTGAACTCTCGTTGAGCAAGCACTGGAGTTAACCCTAGCGAAAGAAAGATAACAAGTAACAGATTCTTGAAGGTATATGCTTGCATTGCTAAGAGCGTTGATTTCAATAGAACTCAAAAGTATTGGCAAACTGTTATTCAATCGTGGTAGAATAGATGTTGAACCCAAATGTCTCGAAGAACTGGCTCAATACACCGTCTGGTTTTTGTGATCGGACAAAATTCGGATCCCGAACTCACGTTAATTTGGATCAGCTCACAGATTTCCCGCTAATAAACTCCTGAAATTTCGCCTTATACTGTGTTGCGATTGTTATATAGACTCCATTACTCATCAAAACAGAACCTCGTTCTACAAGCCGGATGTTCTCTAATGAAACCGTAAAAGAACGATGCACGCGCATAAAGAGCCCCGGATCAAGTTCAGATTCCAATACTTTAAGGCTTAACAACGTGAGTATCGGCTTCGGTTCATTTTTGACCCAAATCTTAATATAATCTTTCAACCCTTCAAAATAAATGATGTCTTTCAAGTCAATCCGAAGGTGTCTGTATTCCGATTTCACGAATATGAAGCCATTATTTCCATTTGAACCGCTAACTGTATTTGCCTCAAACCATTCTTGAGCTCTGAGCACCGCTGAATAGAATTCATTGTAGCTAAACGGTTTGAGCAGATAATCAAGCGCGTTCACTTTGTATCCTTCCAATGCATATTGGGCAAATGCTGTCGTAAAAATGATACGCGTTTCCTTTGGCACATTCTTAGAGAATTCCAAACCCGACAACTCCGGCATCTGAATGTCTAGAAAGAGCAGATCAACTTTGTGGTTCGTCATAAAAGCCAACGCTTCTATAGCGCTGCCGCATATTCCAATACATTCAAGAAAAGGAGTGTTTTCAACGTATCGTTCGATTAGCTTCTGAGCTAAAGGCTCGTCATCTACTATGAGACAGGTTATTTTCATTCTTTAGTTTATGTTAATACGCAAACTTACCCAAAACAGACGCTCCCCCAGGTAAACATCATTTTCTGTTTCAGACGAATAAGCCATTTCCATTTCATTCAGAATGGTAAGTTCATGGCTTCCCGGATAAAATAACTCTAATCTTTTCCGAAGATTGTCTAATCCTATTCCGGAACCGCTAATATCTGATTCGTTTTTGGGAAAGCTCGTGTTTCTACTAACGAATAACAGGTGATCATCTCTAAGCTCGATACTGAAATAGATTTGAGAGGATTGCGTTGCTGAAACCCCATGTTTGTAGGCGTTTTCAATCATTGGAATGAACAGAAGCGGAGCTATGTAATACTTCTTCTCTTCGATCTCGGGAAAAGAAAAGGTTGTGGTTGTTTTGTCCGACTGACGAATCTCCATCAGCTTTATGTAATTTGTTAAAAATAAAATCTCATGGGCAAGATCCACTTCCTTGTGATTTGTCTCATAGAGTAAGTAACGCATTAACTTGCTCAATCCGAGCACCGTATCTTGCGCTTTTGTCGGAGAGATTTCAATGAGTGAATAGATGTTATTGAGTGAATTGAAAAAGAAATGTGGTTGCAATTGGTAGCGCAGGTTTTCCAATTCCGATTCCAGATTTTTATTGATGATTTCTTTTTTCTCTGCCTCTGTGCTGATCCAACGCTCCATAGCTCTCAGCGCAATTGCGAAAATGATTGGAATGAAGAGTGAAAACAAATCCTTGAGTACAAAAAACACGTTGGAGTCTGGTCGCTTACCCGGAAACATTGGCCTGACGTTTTCCAATTCAGGCAACCTTGGTCGCAACCAACTATGAATCCCCCAATCGATCCAAAAACAAAAGAGAAGTAATGCGATATTGATCAGGCAATACCATACAAACCGTTTTTCAAACAGCAATTTATCTGTTAAGATGATGTAATTGCTATAGAAAATGACTGCGTAGAATAACAGCGGAATAAGATGAGTCAAGCCCGGTCGGAATTCATTTCCTATTTGAGGAAACATCATGTAAGGAAAAAAAAACAACAACGACCAAATCAGAATATGAATTCCTGTTCGGATTGATTTGCTTCTCGGATTTAGCCCCATTTCACAAAGATTAAGTTTAAATCTCAAACTAATCAGATGATATAGAAGATTGTGTGTTTTTTATAGATAACAAGGTAGGGTTTGTCGATGTTGAAAATCTATACAGTTAGCTCGGGACGCATCCATATACTGTAGGCTCGGGACGCATCCCGAGCTACAGTATAGGATCCCAGTATAAGAGAATCCAAAAAGAATGAGAATGAAAATGATGTAAAAGAAAAAAGCGTCATCTGCCGTGGCTGATAACGCTTTTTTCTTTTGGCGGAGAGTGAGGGATTCGAACCCCCGGTACCTCGCGGTACAACGGTTTTCAAGACCGCCGCAATCGACCACTCTGCCAACTCTCCGCGACAAAAGTAGTAATACTTTCATTTCTGGCAAGCCCAACAACAAAAAAAACTTATATTAATTACTTGTTACTTGAAAATCAACATACTTTAATCAATCAGATTTCATTTCCTTACCCCAATAGCACCAAGTTAAGGCCGATATTCACTACTTTTAACACAGAAATTCATCGTATGAACCGTTTACTTCTAACTTTATGCTGTGTCATTGCTCTTAGCGGCACCGTTTTCGGTCAGTCCGGAAAACTAAAAGCATATATCGACCAAAAAACCTACTATTCTCCCGAAACAGGGAATTATGCTGAGATTCAGATTCAATTTGTAGGGTATTCATTGAAATACGAACCAACAGCAGGTGGTTTACGATCAAAGGTTGCTATTGATATTGTTGCTGTGAATGCTTCAAACGACACCTTGGCGGCAGATGCCTACGTACTTGAAAGCCCGGTAATGCGTGATTCCATTATTGAAGATTTTTTCGATATCATCCGTTTTCCGCTTGCTCCGGGGAAATACAACGTTCATATTTCACTGCTCGACCTTGTAGGAAATACCGGTGAAATGCGTGGCGAAATCGAAATGCAAATCCCGACTTATGCCAGAAAGATCAGCGTTTCAGATATCCTCATTGCAGAATATGCCACTAAAACGGTTGAACCAACGGTGTTTTCGAAAAGCGGATACGATATCATTCCACGCATTTCCAATTTCTACCCTACCGATTTGACCAGCTTGCCGTATTATTCGGAGTTGTACAATACAGACATGCTTCCGGATTCGCTGTTTGCTGTTCGTCAACGCATTATTTCAACCACCGATTCGAAAGAAATGCTCGAATTTACGCGCTACAATAAAATGGAAACCGCTCAGGTAGTTCCGTTATTTCGAAACATCGATATTTCCAAATTACCTTCGGGGTCTTATCGCTTGGAATTAGCCATTTTGGACAGAAGTAATGTTGAACAAGGTGATGCGGCTTACTACTATTTCGAACGCATCAATGAATCGGAAATGTATGCCTCCAACATTGACGATATTGTGTTGAATCCAGAATTTCAAGCCTTGGTGACAGATGATTCAATCGGTTATTATTTGGCCAGCCTGATTCCGATTGCACGCCCTGCCGAAATCAAAAATATTTTGGAAAACATCAAATCAGGCAACAAAGAAAACTGCCGTAAACACTTGCAACAATTCTGGATTCAAACTTCAGGGAACAACGCCTTTAATGCGTGGGTAGATTATAAAAAGCAAGTAACAATGGTTGAACAATTGTACGGAAATAACTTCCAGGATGGTTACGAAACCGATCGCGGACGCGTGTACCTACAATACGGACCGCCCAATAACATCATTACCAGAGAAACATCACCGTCCGAATATCCTTACGAAATTTGGCATTACTACAAAATCAAGATGTTTAGCAACAAACGTTTTGTGTTCTACAATCCTGATTTGGTAAATAAAGGTTACCGCTTGTTGCATTCCGATATGGTTGGTGAGCAACAAAATTACCGTTGGCCGCAAGCGTTGGCAAAACGCAACAGCTCCAACACAAACATTGATAACGCGAATGATGGCAATAATTCCCACTACGGCGGACAAGCTTTGGAGGACTACAATCTTACACGCTGATTAACCGTATGGCGCACCCTGATCTGGCGATTGTCATTCTCAATTGGAACGGACAACGCTTTCTTGAACAATTTTTACCCGCTGTCATTGCACATTCGGCACCGCATCGTGTGGTACTGGCCGACAATGCTTCTACGGATGATTCGGTGGTATTTGTAAAAAACCATTTTCCATCGGTTGAAATAGTTGTAAATGCCGAAAACGGCGGTTTTGCAAAAGGATACAACGACGCACTGAAACAAGTCAATGCCGAATTCTACTTGTTGCTCAATAGCGATGTTGAAGTAACCGAAGGTTGGCTTGAACCACTTTTAGAAGCAATGAATGACCCGAAAGTTGCAGGATGTCAGCCAAAAATCAATGCGTTTCACCGCAAAGAACATTTTGAACACGCTGGCGCTTCGGGCGGGTTTATCGATCGGTTTTTCTTTCCGTTTTGCCGCGGACGTATTTTTAGTGCCATCGAATCAGATCACGGTCAATACAACTACCCTTCCGATATTTTTTGGGCAACCGGCGCTTGTATGCTGATTCGTTCGGAAGTCTACTGGGGCGCAGGTGGATTAGATGAACGTTTTTTCGCGCACATGGAAGAAATCGATTTATGCTGGCGATCGCAGCGCATGGGGCACCGATTCATGGTAATTCCTTCATCTACCGTTTACCATGTTGGCGGCGGAACATTGGATTACCTTTCGCCGCGAAAAACCTACCTCAATTTCAGAAATAGTTTGTTGATGATTCACAAGAATTATGACGGTATGCTTTTCTGGATGCTTTTCAGAAGAATGTCGCTCGACGGAATTGCCGCCACCGTGTTCTTATTCAAAGGACAATTCCCGCATTTCTGGGCTGTTTTCACTGCGCATATGTCGTTTTACAAGCTCATCCCTTCCTCTAGAATAGAACGTAAAAAATACGCGCATTTGAAAGGTGAAATTTCTGTAGGTAAATACCGCGGAAGTATTTTATTTGCCCGTTACATTCAGGGAGTAAAAGACTTCAGTAAACTGAATCAGCGCTTGTTTAAAAACGATTGAAGGGCCAAACGGTAACCTTCTAATCCGAATCCCATAATGGAACCGGCACACACCGCCGTGATCAATGAATCGTGGCGAAAAGTTTCGCGTTGCGCCAGATTACTGATGTGCACTTCTACTACCGGAATAGAAATACCTGCAATGCAATCGCGAATAGCCACACTGGTGTGCGTATAACCTCCGGCATTCAAAATAATTCCGTCATGACTGGAAGCCTGGAGCGCATTGATGATTTCTCCTTCTACATTCGTTTGCGCGTACTCGATCACACAATCTTCGGTGGTTCTTAACACTTCGAGGTAGTCAAGAAACGTTTGATTGCCGTAAATTTGTGGCTCACGTGTGCCCAGAAGGTTTAAATTAGGGCCGTTAACAATTAAGAAATTCATACATGCGCAATTGGGAACGCTATATTAAGCAATTTGTTCATTACTTGAAAATAGAACGCAGTTTGGCTGAAAACTCAATTCTGGCATATCAGCAGGACATTGAGAAGCTAAAAGACGCTTGTATGGCACGTGAGTTATCTGCAGAATCGGTTTCCACCAACGACCTCAAAACGTTTATTGCCGGATTGTATGACCTTGGGTTGAGTGCACGTTCACAAGCACGCATCATTAGTGGCTGGAAACAGTTTTTCGATTTCTTATTATTGGAAGACATCCGCAAAGACGACCCGAGTGAAGGACTTGATTTACCCAAAATAGGTCGCAAATTACCCGAAGTATTAACCATTGAAGAAATAGACCGCATTGTGTCAGTTATCGATATGGGAAAAGCCGAAGGTCAACGCAATCGGGCAATTATCGAAACCCTGTACAGTTGCGGGCTGCGTGTCAGCGAGTTGGTAAACCTGAAATTGCAGGATTGTTTTTTCGAAGAAGGATTTATTCGCGTGATTGGAAAAGGGAACAAAGAACGGTTGGTTCCTGTGAGTCCTTCCGTGATTGAAGAAGTGGGTGATTATCTGGAAAACCACCGCCCTGACCTTCCTATCAAACGCGGACAAGAAGCCTACGTTTTTCTCAACCGAAGAGGCGCGCAATTGACTCGTGTTATGATCTTCACCCTGATCAAAAATTATACGGCTTTTGCTGGAATCCGGAAAAACATCAGTCCGCATACGTTTCGTCATTCCTTTGCTACGCACCTGATAGAGGGCGGAGCAAACTTACGCGCCATACAGGAAATGCTGGGACATGAAAGTATTACGACCACCGAAATTTATACGCATTTGGATCAACGCTTCTTGCGCGAAGCCATCATTTCGTACCATCCGCGAAACGCAAAGTTTTAAAACCGGAAATGAATGCCGAATTGCGGTGTAATGAAATAGCGCTTGCGATCCAACCCTTCATAAATGAGAGCTTGTTTTAATTCCCAACCGGTACTCACTCCAGCGCTAAACATCCACTGCTTCCAGGTATAGGTTGCGTGAATACGTGCCGTTACATTCATACTGAAATTATTGACCGTTGGCGCCGGAATCATAAGAGAAGCCTGCTGGGTAGTTACGTATTTATTAAACTGAAAAACTGCTCCTGCATTGACCAACAAGCCCCATTGATCTGAAAACGAAAAATGCTTGGTGAAGTACAACGGAATTCCGATGGTTTGAATGCGGTTCACCTGATTAAAATCCGTTGAAAGTGTATCATCAAAATAATAAGTTGTGTCAGTCCAACCTATGATTGTATCGGGCTGTTGTGGATTTTGGTATATCGGAATGCTATCAAATACCACAATTGCCGAATCTAAAATTTGCAGGTTTGTTAGTTTAAATGTTTCCTGACGTTGGTTGAATCCGAAACCGGTGCTCAATCCGTAACCTTTAAACAGACTTCGATTGATTTCAGCTGAAAACTGAAACGACGTTTTTTCGGAAACGGATTTTAATGCATCGTTGCTTTTGGAGTTAATCCCGAATGAAGGACCTACATAAACAGATGCTAACCAATTACGTTCAGTACCTTTCTCTTTCTTAGGTTTCGGATCTTTACCATCAGTCTTTGTTGAATCCTGAGCTTGAATGATGATTGGTTCATTCGGCTTGCCGGGAATAGAATCGTTTTTTTCTGGCGGAGTTGATCCTCCCGCACCATTCTCATTCCCCTTGGTTGGATCTAATTTTCCACTTCCTTCAGCAGAAGAATTATCCGATCCATTGGTAATACCCGAATTATTCAGGGCCTTGTCTGTTAAATTCAACTTGGCCAAATCATCAAAGCTAGGCGTTCCAGAATCATTTCCCGATCGTTTTTTAGGTGATTTCTTCGTTGATTTACCGGATGTTTTTTTAGCTTTTCCGCTCTGTTTAGAAGTTGATTTAACGGAAGACGGTTGATTGTTTCCTCTTTTCGCCTTGGCTGATTTCAACGGATCATTTCCGGAACCATCAGACAAACCGTCTGGATTTCCGTTAGAATGAGTCACCTGTTTTGAGGCATTGTCTTTTTGAGAAGATGAAGTTGGTTTGTTGTTTGATTGATTAATGAATGAAGTCGATTTTTCGTGTGTTGATTGGTTGGTGTTAGAATTTGCAGTTGTACCAGAAGTCTTAGTTCCAGGTTCAGTTGACGCCAATTGATTCGTTGATGAACGATCGTTTTGTTTCCCGTTAGATTGAGTAAAAAAGAACAATAAAGAAGCCGCACCAAGGAGCAATACCAAGGCAGAGAACCACCAAATGCGTTTCTTGGAAGAACCACCGATACCACGATCAATGGCTTCCTTCACCGCAGGCGGAGGCGCTACTTCGAAATGATCAAACGAAGAGCGAAATAAATCTTCTATGTTATTGTCTTCTTTCATGCTCTTACTTTTTCGGCATCCAACAATTGGTGAATCATTCGTTTTGCCTTAAAAAACTGCGATTTACTTGTGCTTTCACTGATTTCAAGGTGTTCGGCAATTTCTTTATGTGTCAAATTTTCAATTACAAACAAATTGAATACCGTTCTATAACCGTCGGGCAATTTTGCCAGAACAACAAGGAGTTGCTTGCGTAGCAGCTCCTGATCTTCTGTTTCCAGGTTCATTTCGTGTTGCTGATCAAAGAAAGAATCTTCTTCGTGTAACACGAATTTGTAGTGCTGTTTAATGTAGGTTAACGCGCAATTGATCGTGATTGTTTTTATCCAAGCTGCCAGCGGTTTGTCTAATGAATATTGACCACTATTTCTGTAGATGCGGATAAACGCTTCTTGCAACACATCTTGTGCATCGTCTTGGCAACGTGTGTAACGAAGGCATACCCCGAACATGGCCGCCGAATAGGCAGCATAAATAGCGTCGAAAGCTTTACGATCGCCATTCTTAAATCGTTCCTCTATTTCCTTCGTTATCACACGTTTTAATTCATTTTCCGGTGGAATTAGTTTCCGTTCGGTAATGAGTCTCCCGGATTTCCTCCACCACCATTCCAGATGGTTGAATCACCTTCGTTGTTTCCGCCACCATTGTTTCCGCCGCCGTTGTTTCCACCGCCACCGTTCCAAATCGTAGAATCTCCCGGATTCCCACCTCCACCGTTCCAGATGGTTGTATCTCCGCCGCAGTTTCCTCCGCCACCATTCCAGATTGTGGAATCGTTCGGGTCTACATACGTTGAGTCATTGTTTGACGGATTACCACCATTCGGTTCGAACACATCTTTCTCACACGATTGCAACAACAATGCTCCTCCAAACATTCCTGTCAACACCACTAAAACTACTTTTTTCATAACCCTTATTTTTTATGCTACTAACTCAGTTACTTGAGCCAATTTCAAAAGGTTGCCCGGCGATGAAAAAAAGTTTTTTTTAAGGCAGACGTAATTTGCATTAGAAAAGTTCGGTGTCTTCCAAACGCAAGCGTGCACGGTCGATGAATTGAATCAAACTTTCAAAATAACTGTTGCGCTGACGCGGGTTTTCGGTACTGATACAAATACAGCTTTTCAGCATAGATTGAAAGACGGAAAACGACTTATTGACATAATCCTGATCGATGGTATACAGGTAGTTCATCATGTTGTGAGTGATGTACAACATACGATAGGCATTGGTTTCGGCAATAATGGTATTGTCTTGAATGTAGGTTTGATGCATGTATAGTTTGAAACTGCCTTCATCTGTAATAACCGGTTGACCGATAATAAACTTCCGGCCAATCTCAGCCTGGCTTTGAATGTGTCGAATCACTTTCTCGGTTTCATCCAACAAATAAAGCGCATCTTCTTTTGAAGCAAAATATCCCAATTCATAGAATGAAACAATCTCACGAACCAGCCCTTTTCCAGCATCGAAACCTACAACTTCCGTACTTTTAATGCGAATGTAGAACTGTAAAAGTTGTTGCAACGTTTCATCGGAAATATCACCTTTCCATCCTTTGTAATATTTCTCGTTATCCAGCTTCGGTATTTTGAGGTAACATTTGGCAAAATACATGAGTTTGAAACGAATCAACGCCGGTGAATTGAGCAATTGAAAGATCACCAAATCGAGGTAAGACATAAACAACTCCGATGTGCGTTGAGAAGCCATTCGTTTATACCCTTCCATAATACCATTGAGGTAGTTGTCAAACGAAAACTCACTACGTTGGATAGGATTGTATTGAAAAGTGACACTTTGACCACTCACACCGATTATTTTATCGATCGACAAATCGTATTTGGAGCAGAGCAATCGAATTTCTTCTGGTTTCAAAGCAGTTTCTCCGCGTGCACGGCGATAAGCAGAGTCACGTGAAAGATCCAAATCATCCATTAGCAATCGCCCCAGCGACGTATCATGCGGTAATTTTGCCTTGAGTTGTTCGAGCAGTCGGTTTTGAATGTCCATGGCCACTAAGATAGTAGTTTTGCTGAAAGTAAAAACACACTATATTAACAAAACGGCTGTATACATGGTGCACACAGCCGTTTGTTTAAGACGAATAGCCCTTATTTTTTACCAAGCGAACCGTAACCAATTCACCATTCGAAATACCTTGTAATAAGTAAACGCCGTTAGCAGCTTTTGTCAAATCAATGGAAACAACTGTGTTTAATGGTAGTTGTGTATTTTGTCCAGGTAGTTGGATCCTGAGAAGGATTAACGTTGGTTAGAAACTCGGGTTAACGGTAATCCTGGAAACAGGAGTCAATTGTTGCTCAACATACTGCAATTCTGAATTCAAGGCAGTGCGCACATGATCTACTGAACACGTGGCAATCTCTTTTGTAAGAAGGTTTTTGTAGTCGTTTTGCAAAACGGTTAGTTCTTCTTTGAACTGTGCCATTTGACCGCGAGAAGAAGCAACTGCTTGCTGAATTTGACTTTCTTTTTGGTGAATTTTTTCCAATTGCGCATTCAACGATGGAATGGCAACGACTTCTTTGGGAGTAACATGTTCTGCTACAGATTGTTGTTGAGCGTATGAAGTTGTAGTAATAAACGACAACACCAGACTCACAAAAATGAATCTTTTCTTCATGGCAATTGGGTAAATTAATGATAATAAGTGTTACAAAGATATCTGATCTTTTCAGCATTACCGATGTTAATCGACCAAATACGTTGTTAGAATAATCATTTGAGGTTACCGGTTGAAAATACCGCCATCCCTTTAGTCAATCAGCTTTCCATACAAATCATAGTGGTCCGCAGAGGTAATTTGCACATTCGCAAAATCACCGATTCGCACAAAGCCTTCCGCTTTCTTAACAAGTACTTCATTATCAACCTCCGGGGAATCGAATTCGGAACGTCCGATAAAGTAATCTCCTTCAGCGCGATCGAACAATATT
>JBILJP010000480.1:0-3447 GCA_044377135.1 Fluviicola sp. | reverse complement strand
AATTTGGATTGATCAAACACATGTCTAATAAACAAATCACCCTTTTAGGACTGCTTACACTGTTTTTGGTTGCAGCGTGCTCTACAGAAAAGAACACCCTGTTAAGTCGCTCGTACCATAGCACAACTGCGCATTACAACGGTTATTTCAATGCAAATGACCTGTTGAGCGAAGCCATGAAATCGTATCGCGGAAACCTGAAAGAAGATTATTATTCGGTACTGACCATTCGCACCTTGCCCAACGAGGAAGAGGTAAAAACCATGTACACTCCAATCGATACTGCTATTGCCAAGTGTACCAAAGTCATTCAGAAACACGCCATGCCCGGCATGGACAAGCCTTCCAAGAAAAAAGAAGAACACAATAAATGGATCGATGAAAATTGGACAACCATCGGAATAGCCAATTATTACCGTCGCGACTATGCAGTGGCCATGAAAAATTTCGAATACGTTCAGAAGTTTTTCTCCAACGACAAATCGACCTACGTAGCCGAATTGTGGATGGCTAAAACCAATATTCAGGAAGGCCGTTTCACGGAAGCCAATTTTAACTTGTCCAACCTCGATAAAGCAGTTGAAGAATCAACCAGCAAATCAAAAAAGTCGAAATCCAAAAAATCGAAGAAAACCAAAAAGGCCGATAAAGAAGACGAAATAGCCGAGTTTCCTAAGAAATTACGCTTTGAGTTGGAAATTACCCGTGCGCAGTTTTTCGAAGCAAAAAAAGACGTTGACGGCGAAATCAAAGCTTTGGAAGCATCACTTGAGTTCGTAAAAAAATCATCCGACAAAGCACGCATTCACTTTATCCTCGGGCAATTGTATGAAGGCAAAGGAGATCGCGGAGCTGCTGCTGATCATTATAATAAAGCGCTTAAGAGCAATGGCGGTTATGAAATGAACTTCAACGCGCGCCTCAAACGTGCACTCAACGGAGGAAGCAGTGATGTAGAGAAAGATCTGAATAAAATGCTCCGCGATGAGAAAAACGCCGAGTTCAAAGACCAAATTTATTACACACTCGGGTTGATTTCTCAAAACGAAGGAAAAGAAGACAAAGCCATCGAACGCTTTACCAACTCAGCTTTCTATTCTACCAACAACAACCGCCAAAAAGGAATGGCGTATGAGCGTTTGGGAGATACTTATTTCCAAAAGAAAGATTACGTAAAAGCACAAAAATACTACGATAGTTGTGCTACTGTGATTCCGGAAACGTATCCGAATGCTGAAGGTGTGCGCAACAAAGCTTTGAAATTGCAAGACTTGGTAACCGCCATCGAAACCGCTCAATACGAAGACAGTGTGCAACGCATTGCTTCCCTTTCTGAAGAAGACCGTTATGCGTTCGCCGAAAAACTGGTGAAACAGATCAAGGAAGAAGAAGAACGTCAGAAACGACTTAACGAAGACCGCGCCCGTCAATTGCAAGATTTGGCCAACAAAGCCGAAGAAGGTGCCGGAAACAAATGGTATTGGAACAACCCGAAAGCCAAGGAAGAAGGATTCAAAGAATTCAAACGCCAATGGGGACAACGTGTGAATGAAGATGATTGGCGCCGTAGTGACAAAGTGGTATTGGGTTTCAATAACGAAGACGATACATTGAGTGAAGGCGGTAATACACCGGTCGAAGTAGAAGTCGTTGACTCGCTTACACCGGAATCGCTATTAGCAAAATTGCCACTTTCAGATTCGTTATTGCAAGGCTCACGCGAACGAATGATGTCGGCTTACTTTGACGCAGGTCGCATTTACCAGGATCAGTTGAACGAAGAAAAACTAGCCGAGAAACAATACAACATCATCTTGGGCAAACAGTTTGAAAGCGACTACAAACTGCTTTCGGCTTACCAGATTTACAAAATGTACGATCCGGCTGCACCGCAAGCAGTTGAGCAAAAGAATTACATCCTCACCAATTATCCAACCTCCGATTTCGCAGGTTATTTGCGCGATCCGGATTATTTCCTGAAGAAAAAAGAACGCGAAAAACTGGCACAACAAGAATACCTTACCGTATTGGATAGATATGAGCGGGGATTGTATTACCCGGTTTTGTTAAAAGCAAATACCGTTATTACCGGCGAAAAAGAAAATCAGTACCGCGCCAAGTATTTCTTGCTAAAAGCAAAATGCCAGGCCAAGTTGAACGAAGACAAAAAAACCTTGTTGCCAACATTGGATTCATTGATTGCCGAATATCCGGGAACCGATGAAGCCAAAAATGCGGCCGATATGCGCAACATTATCCTCAACGGTTTCTCTGCCAATTTACCGGTAGATTTCAACAAACCGTCGATGTATAAATACGACGAAAACGACGAGATGAACGTCTTGGTTTTCTTGGAAGCCGACTCCAAAGTCAGTTCTACCGTTGCCAAAACACGCGTTGCCGATTTCAACAAAGAATTTTACGGTCGCGAAAAACTAATGACCAGTTCGAAGGTCTTCGGAAAACAAAGTGTCATTTTGGTGAAAGAATTCAAGTCGGAAGACGAAGCGGCCATGTATCTGGCGCAATTCAAAAAAACCAAAAAACATCTATTGGATTTGCAAAAAGCGAAAATTGTCTTCATTTCTACTCCGAATATGAAAACATTGTTCGAAACCATGAAATTGGAAGAATACGAACGTTTCTTTGAAGATAAGTACTAAACCACGTATCTTTTTCTCAGCGTTTGCGTTCAATACATCATGGAAGAAAAACCCAAAAAACCGGTCAATACCTATGCTAAGTTTACCAGCTTAGGCATTCAGATGGGAGTCATCATCGGCGGTTCTGTTTGGTTGGGTACTTTTTTAGACGGAAAATACAATCCTGGTGGTAAAGCATGGACAATCTCACTCTCACTCTTCGGGGTAGCCGCAGCATTGTACCAGGTCATGAAAGAAGTCATTAACATGTCAAAAGACGACGATAAAAAATGAGCAGTTTAAAACAACAAATCTTTTCCTTCATAGCTGTCACAGGCATTCACATCGGAATCATCGCTTTGGCATTCAGCGCACAATTGATCTTGCAAAACATGGTAGCCATCGGTGTGGTATTGGTTGTTTTTATCCTGAGCACGCTCATTACTTCCACCGGAAAAATAAGTAATCCCGAGGCCAACGCTCAGAAATTCCTACTGGGAACAACCGTTCAGATGCTTGTTTCATTGTTCTTCTTGTTGATCGCAAAATTTGCCGACAAAGCACATTTCAAATCCATGAGCATTCATTACATGATTCTGTTTTTCGCGTTTCTGATCATTCAGGCTTATTTTCTACTCAAAAGAGTCCGTCAAACAAAATAGTGGTTTTTTCAATGATCAATTGGCGAATGATCAAATCTAAAGCTTCTTGATTATTCAGAATTATTCATTCATAAACATTGTTGCACGGGGAAAAATTCATCTATTTTTTCCGCCACGAATGAACGAATAAATAAATTGGATAG
>JBILJP010000479.1:0-3448 GCA_044377135.1 Fluviicola sp. | reverse complement strand
GCCAATTGGGATCGGTTGAAGCGTTACCTGAAATGTATCGGAATTGGACTTCCTACCTGGTTTTGCATCGGAATCCTGGCCATGTTGGGCAATCAATTCGGTAAAGCATTGGGCATTCCCGGAGGCATCAAAGCCGGCGATGCCATTATGTGGGGTTACATTGGAATTTCGGCAGGAGATTTATTCAGCGGAATTCTGAGTCATGTATTGAAATCGCGCAAAAAAGCCATTTTGTGGATGATGGCGTTTACCTTAATCAGTGTGGTTTGGCTGTTATACGGCGGTATCAAGACACAGGGAATGTACTATTTCCTCTGCTGTTGGTTTGGTTTCGGAACGGGCTATTGGGCCATGTTTGTAACGGTAGGAGCAGAGCAATTCGGAACCAACATCCGTTCAACGGCGGCTACCACAATTCCCAACATGGTGCGCGGAATGGTGATTCCGATGACATTGAGTTTCGGTTATTTACAAGATTGGCATGTTTCGGTGGTGAATGCAGCGGCTATTGTAGGTCTGTTTGCCTTTGGGATAGGCATTTACAGTACAGCTAGTATTGCCGAAACACACGACAAGGATTTGGATTTTGTGGAACAATAACCAACATTTTGCATTTCACCGATATCTCATGTAGTAGCTCGATTCATCGGTATATAATCACAATCCACACCCATTAACAATACTTCATAGTTGAATCACAGTGGAGGTTGTTTTTCTATTGTTTATCATTCTGCAAAGCAGAATAATCTTTGCGTCCTCCGTGCCTCCGCGTTGGTATTATTTCACCGCGGAGGGGCAAAGTGCGCAAAGAGTTGCACTTGTGCAACGTGTATGATACCATTTGCAATTGCACTATTCAAGCGCGTCCGTTGCGCCTTTGCTGAAGCTTGTGCCATTGCTGAAGCTATTGGCGACAAGCGATCAGCGTAAGTATTAGGCACGCATCAGCCTCAGGCTGACGTGCATTCGTGGGAAATAGAAACATATCAGCAATGGTTGGCAATCATGCTTTTCGGCAATAAGAACCAACAAATAAAAACACCGCAATCAACCTCAGGCTGACGCGGTGTTTCTTTGTTTTAGGAACAAATTCTGTTTTTTCTAGTTCATCATCGTTTTACAAAAAACGGTTGTACTGCAAAAAAAGCCAAGGCAGGGAAAAAGTGCATCGGAACGGCTAATCCTGGGAATAATTCAGGGAATTCGATCTCAAGAGGGAATTTCATTGCAAATATGCCAATGATACTTGCAAAACTGAGCACACAAATGAGAAGATTGATAATGCCCAATCCTTTTCCTTTGAGCCATTTATGAGCAACAAGGTGCGAAATTCCTATTAAAATAATACCAATGAGTGTTGCGCTGATAATTGCTCCGGAATTCATGACCGCGCTAAAGTCAACCATAAATGCACTGCTATAAACGCTGTTGTAAATCAACGCTGCTGAGATGGCAAATACTGCTGCAAGAAGACTTTGTAAGGATAATTGTTTAAAAGTCATCTTTTCTAGTTGTTGAATTTGATAGCCAAATTAATTTCAATTTGTTTTGGCGTGCCTTTTCGCGTGATACCGTAATCTTTTGGCGCAACGCTAAATGAACCGCTCAATTGTGCTTCTTGTCCTTTTTCGCTGAATGTAAAAGGAATGGTAATTGTTTTGCTAACACCTTTCATCGTTAATTTTCCGGTTGCAGCATAACCAGCGCCTTTTTTCACAACTTCTGTCGATTCAAACGTGATACTACCGTGTTTTTTGGTATCGAGAGCATCTGATGATTGAGCATGTTTGTTCATCATGCCATTTCCGGTGCTTACGGTTGTTGCATCAATAGACGCACTGATTTTTGATTTTTCCGGATGCGCGTCATCAAGCACCACAGAAGATTTAAGTCCTTTGAAAGCCCCATCTACTTTATCACCTTTAAAGCTAACGGTATAGTCATTTTCATTTGACTTCCATGAAGTAGATTGATTAAACGTAAAAGCTGCACTTGCGAATGCAATGGCTACAGTTAAAATGTGTATTTTTTTCATTGTTTGAATATTTAGTTCTGCAAAGTTGAACCATTTCAAACACGTTACACTTGATGTATGGTAAGAAATTCAAGAATTTCCGTTTAGGCGCGATTTTCTCACTCTACTTAAGCTCTCAGGGGTTATACCAAGATAAGAAGCGATCATTTTTTGAGGCACGCGATTGGCAAGATTCGGATACATTTGGTTGAAATCATCGTAGCGTTCTTCTGCAGAAGCACTCAAGAGCAAAAGAATGCGTTTTCGAAGAAAAGACATGTGTTTTCGTAATTTATTAGCCATTGAAATAAGGCCTTCCTTTTCTAATAGATTTTCATCGATTGTCTGGTTTCTGGTAATAACACGAATTACGCTGTCTTCAATGGCATCAATAGTAAGTGAAATAACATCACTAGCCAATGCATCACTGTTACTGATCAGCCACGTTTCGGGAGCAAACTGTAAAATGTGTTCTTTTCCTTTACTATCCGTGATATAGCTGCGCAAACACCCTTTTTCCACATAAAATGACACAAAAGAAGAGGCACCTTGTTCGATTAATATTTCACCTCTTTTGACTTTTTTGGTAACCGTTTGTTCATGTAAGAATTCTTCTAAATTGAATGGTTTCATGGTGTTTCCAATAATTTGTTTGTGACACGCTTTCCGAATAAAATTACCTCTGTTGGTTGGATAAACAAAATAAACCAACAAAAAAGCACCGCGCCAGCCTAAGGCAGATCGCGGTGCTACAGAAAATTCGGTTAATGGACCAATGGTTTTACGCCGATTTTTTCAAATGGAATGATTTGATCATTTTATCTGCCACTTCTTTGAAATCATCTTTTCTGCTTTCCAATGTCCAGGTCATGATGAAATACAATTTGTCTTTCGATTGGATGAAAACCGTATAATAACTGATTCCTTCACTGATTCCTTCAACCATACCGTCGAATTGCAACATTTGCGCTGGCATTCCGTCGATGGTCATTTTCTTGATCGGCTCTTGTTTCGAGATTTTCACGCCTTCTTCAATGACCTCTTTGTTGTACGAAACATATTGGTCGAGCAAGGTTTTACCTTCATATTTCTTCATCGCTTTCAATGATGGTTCCACATCGCTTATCAATTCGTAGCTGGCAACAATATACTGTTCCTTAACGGCATTCATGTACTGAAGCGGACGGTCGGCATCCAGGGTAGTTGTAGATACCATGTAATCAGGAAGTACCATGCTGAAATCCAAACTATCGATGTCAGTTTCAACATAATTCACTGTATTCAACTCTTTTTTAAGGTCTTCAAGCGACTTTTTTAAATCGTTACTGCTTGAACTGCTAAAACAAGAGGTCATTAATAACCCTAATCCCAGGAAGAGTGTTACTCCGTAAACGGTTTTTTTCATAAAATGATGTTTTTGTTATTGATTGTATT
>JBILJP010000125.1:0-12295 GCA_044377135.1 Fluviicola sp. | reverse complement strand
GCAATGAATAAATCGTAGAACATACTTTCATTGGGGTCTACGAGGTCGAGGTAACCTTTTTTACCGTAGGCCTGATCAGCAGGAACGATGATCCAGAGTTTATCGTACAATTTAGCATTAATTAACGCTTTTCGGAAGCCCGGAACCAAGCCAAAATCGTCCATATGGAAGCGGAATGGCAAATTTCGCTGGTAGGAATTATCGTATCTCGGGTTAGATTGTGAGCCTACGAAATAGTGAACTCCAACGCTTGAAACATCTTTAATGATGACATCGTTGTCTTTCTTTTCTTCCAAACACCACACACGTGTACCATCCACCACACGCGTTGGTTTGATGCGTTTTCCGATGCGCAGGAAAATAATATTCGGTGAATTCGGAGGAATCAAACCATCTATTTTTTCTTTTCCACGAGCCAAATTAGCCGGTAAATATACTTCCGTGAAATCGCCTTCGTGTAGCTCTTTCATCGCCAAATCCCATCCCTTCGATTGCATGCCGTAACCTACTAAAAATGGCAACCAATCTCTTTTCAAGAGGTGATTCCCGTCAATTACTTCACCGTTTACGAGTTTCACTTTATAGTTGATTTCGTACACTTCGCCTTCTTTCAACGCTTCACCGGTTCCTTTCTCAAACCATTGAATTCTCAAGCCGTTTGGAAATTCCTTTTTCGCCTGAATGGTTTTATAAGGTTCCAATAGTTGTTCTGCTGTTTTCGGACCGGTTTGAACCTGTTTGGGCTGTTTTTTAATCGGATTGGGTTCTTTCTTTACACCTTCGGTACTGCATGCCGCACAACCGATTAACAATGCTACTACGAATATCGCTTTCATTTCAGTTCCAATAATTCAATTTCAACAACTATGGGTGTGAGTGGTGGTATTTTGTCCATGTCTCCGATGAGACCATGTGCCAGGTGGCTGGGAATGATCAAAACCGATTTTTCGCCTACGCGCATGCGCTTAATTCCTTCTTGAATTCCGGTTTCGATATTGCTTTTGTCTACGCGGAAAATATCAACCTCGTCGGCAGCTGTTTTGTAGCATGGTGTTCCATCCAACAAGGTTACACTGTATTCCACATGCGCATCATCGCCCGGCTTAGCCTGTTGTCCTTTAGTGGTTTTTACAGGAATATACCGCAAGCCTGAACCGGTGATTTGAGCCTTGTATTCAACGTGTTGTTCTACGTAGAGACGAATATCAATATCTTCTTCAACGGTCAATTCTTTGTTCATTGCCGAAGATTGTTCTTTGGTCCAATGAGGATCTTTTTTAGGAACCGGAGGAGGAGCTTGTTCACAAGCAACCAAGATCATCACTCCGAAAAGGAAGCACATTGTTTTCATGCTACTGGAATGAATTCATGGACATTCGTTACAAATTTTTCGGTGGTTTCTTCCAAGGAAATAAACGAAATTCCACCGGCGGCATAACCATGACCTCCACCTTCAAAATGAGCGGCAGCCAATTCATTGACTTTGAAATTGCCTTTGGAACGGAATGAGATTTTGATGGCGCCATCTTTTTCTACAAACAAAGCAGCCATTTGAATTCCCTGAATTCCCAACACCTGATTCACCAAACCTTCGGTATCGCCTTTTCGGTAATTAAAACGTTCTAATTCTTCTGCTGAAAGCCAAATGTAAGCAATCGGAAGTCCTTCCAGACACACCAATTTTTCAGACAATGCATAGCCACGCAAACGAATGCGGTCGATTGTATTGGTATCGTAAATCTGCTCGTGGATTTGGTAATGCACCACCCCAACTTCCATCAAATGGGCCAAAACACGATGCGTATGAGGCGTTACGGAAGGAAATCGGAAAGATCCGGTGTCTGTCATGATTCCCAGGTAGATACACGTTCCGATAGTTGCATCCAATTCCGAAAGAATGCCGGCTTCTTCCATCCATTCATAGAACAACTGGGCAGTAGAACAAGCACTTGTTTCCGAAATGCGCAATTGGCAAAAATCTGACGGATTCAAGTGGTGATCAATCATGATTTTCACTCCGGGAGCTTCTTCCAAAAACGGTTGCATTTCCTTCCCTACTCTGCTCGGTTCGTTAAAATCGAGGCAACAGATCACTTCTGCGTTGGCCAATAAGTACTTCGACTCTTCCTGATTTTCATCAAAAGCAACAATGGTAGCCTGCTCAGGAACCCATTGCAAATACTCAGGAGCAGAATCCGGATGCACTACATGCACGTCTTTGTTCCATTTCTTGAGCAAGTGATACATGGCCATTGAACTCCCGATCGAATCACCATCGGGCGATTTATGGGCTACAATGACAATACGGTTGGCTGTTTGAAGAGCCGATAAAATAGATTGTACTTCTGACATAGTTTTTATTAACGAAGAAAGCCTCGCAACGAGTACGAGGCTTTGCTGTAAAAGTTTCAGTTCTTAGAACCCTAATTTTGTCGATTTTTTATCTTCTACCAATACACCAACGCAAGCTGGTTTTTTCGGATCGCCACCAGAAAGGCTCACAGCTACGAAAATCTTACGCGATTTATCGGTTGTAAACTCGATTGGTTGAGCACCTGATTCATTGGAAGTTGCCAAAACGTGTTTGGTACGTTTGTAAGTTTCTTTACCATCTACCACCTTCTTTTCCACGATCATTTCATAGATTTCGATGCTGATAGATCCGGCGCTTGGATTGGCCAACTTTGACGAAAGACGATAATCCATTCCATCTTGCGCGATGAATGACATTTCGTAGGTTTCACCAGATTTAACGGAACCTGAACGCGATTGCGAGTTGACGCCGTAATTATCTTTGGTTTTTGATTTTTCTTTTTTAACGATGTTTTCTGCTGTTGGGCATTGTGCGTAAACAGTTGAAACACAAACAACGAGGAAAGTCAATAATACTGTTCTCATAGTCAATCTATTAATTATTGGAAATAATTTTGGTTCGGATGGCTTCCACACGATTTTTAAGGTCGTTGAAACATTTTTCGGTCATCTTACATTCTTCACCCCCAGAAAAATTGAGTTTTCCGTTGGCGTTCTCTACTTTGGTTTCGCTTGAAGAGCAAGCCATTTCATCGTAAATGCTTAAAATACTTTCAATTTCTTTAGAATAATCGGCTACTTCTTTGTTGTCTTTGTAGCTTACCAGGAACTCCAATAAGTTTTCGGCAACCAATTTCTGATCGGCTACGGTTTGTTCCAGTTTCGGACTTTTACCGTATCCTTTCGAGCTTCCGATCATCAGGTGCATGGATTCGATCCAACCACCAACAAGCATCAACGACAACTCATTTCCTTTGTCGATATCAATTAAGCGTTGGAATGTTTTGTTGTAGGTCTCATCACTCAAACGAAACAATGAATCGGCATTACCGTCCCATTTTTTAGCCAATTCACCCAATTGTTTTCCGAATACCTGCGCAACACCGATATCGTTCCCCAATTTTTCCAGTTTCCCGAAATATGTCAGGTATTTATTGGTTTCATTAAAACTTGTCAAATAAGCCACATCGGCAGTATACACACCAAAATTGAGTGCTTTTTGTGCGGAAGTATTATAACTGTCTGCCGCCTCGGGATTATGCAATCCTTTGGTATTTTTCACCACATCCATTTTAGAGATCAAGGCAAATTGCTCTGACGGTGACGGAATGTTGAATTCAATAAATGAAGGTGTTTCCTGAGGAGTTTCAGTTGCAGCTTCTGCATCAATTTCTTTCTTTTCTTCGCCTCCACCGCATGCGGACAGGATAAGGACTAAACCAGCGAATAGAACCAACGACTTTCTCATTGAAGTGTATTTAATTTGAACGCTAAACTAGTGTTTTTCTTTTATTTGGGATATTTTGACGTGTTTAATTTCTTTTGTCTTGATACAAAAAAGTCCCGTAGGGACGCAATATCTTAGGATAAATCAACAATGAAAAAAATCGCCCCGTAGGGTCGAGACGTTGTATTAGATTAGTCACACCCCTAAGGGGCGGACGTTCATTTATATTATATCCAGCTAACATATTGCGTCCATACAGGACTGACAATATGAATCAATTCCGATATTCTACTTTACCAACATCTTTGCCGAAAGCTGTTTTGTTTCTGCGATGATCGCCTGACGTAAGGCATCGGATACTTGTACAAGCGGTAAACGCATGTGTGGTTGCATCCAGCCAAGTTCTTCCAACGCAATTTTTACGCCGCCCGGATTTCCTTCGGTGAAGAATAACTTGGTAATGGGCAACAGGTCGTAATGTTCTTTGCGTGAAGCTGCAAAATCTCCCTGCAAAGCTGTATGAACCATGGTCGAAAATTGTTTCGGGAAGGCATTGGCTACCACAGAGATTACACCTTCAGCTCCAGCAGCGATGAGCGGCAACGTAATAGCATCATCTCCTGAAAGCAACAGAAAATCGGCTGGTTTACAACGAATGATTTCCATGATTTGCTCCATGTTTCCGGATGCTTCTTTCATTGCCACCAAGTTGGATACTTCGGCCAATTCAAGGGTTGTTTCAGCCGTCATGTTTGCTCCGGTTCTTCCGGGCACGTTGTACATAATGATCGGCAAATCCGTAGCATTGGCAATAGCTTTGTAATGTGCCACAAAACCGCGTTGAATGGGTTTGTTGTAATACGGTGCAACGGACAAAATTCCGTCTACTCCTTTTGGGATTGCTGCAAACGCTTCGCATACTGAGCGTGTATCGTTTCCACCAACACCGTAAACAATTGGTCGTCGACCATCATTTTCAAGCATCACAGTTTCCAATACCTGCTGTTTTTCAGAAGCAGAAAGGGTTGGCGATTCGCCGGTAGTACCTTGCACTACCAAAAAATCAGTTCCGCCGTCGATTTGCTCGCGTACCAAACGACGCAAAGCAGGAAAATCGATGGTCATATCTGCCAAAAATGGTGTAACCAATGCAACACCAGAGCCTGTAAACTGTTTCATGAAAAATGTATTTCGCTATTGAGTCGCAAAATTAATGAAATAGCAGGTGTAATGGAAGAAATACTATTGAAAAATAAATTATTTAACAGATTGTTGCAAATATAACAACTGGTATCTCGGGAAACGTGCCCAAAATCTGGTAAAATCCGTATTTTTAAACTTCAAACAGATCGCATGAAATTGATTTTTTCGATCCTATTTACAGGAACAGTAGTATCCGGTGCTTTTGGCCAGAAAAACAAAGAGGAACAAGCCATTGTGGATGAAGGAAAGGCACTTTACAAAACGGAAATGGCATCCTGGTACGGTACCGACTTGTTTTTGGAACAATTCCCAGGCAAGCGCGACAAAATAGGTGGTTATCTTTCGTATTCGGAGGGAGATCGCACGCAGTGTATCTTTTTCGATCGCAGTGAAACGCCTCAGTTATTAGCAACCATTTCGTTTGACAGCACATTTGCAATTGCAACCGCACAAGTGGATTCAGTAAGAACTACTTTATCCGAAACGGAATCATCACTTTATGCAATCAGGCAATTGGCGTTAGCGGAAATCAACAGCGATACGCTTTTCAAATCGTATAAAAACACGAACCTGAACCTCATTCCACTAATCTGGAAAGGTGAAAAGAAAGTGTATGTGCTTACCGGACCGAAAGTAAACGGTGTGGTGATTTTTGGAAATGATTATTTGTTGACCTTTGATAAAGCGAACAAATTGACCGAAAAAAAATGCCTGCATCAGAATATCATTGCGGTTGATTATGATGAAAGTGAGACCGATTCAAAACAAGTAAGTGCAATGCACAGCCATTTGCCCGAAACCGGTGATTTGATTACAGTAACCGATATCTGCACGCTGATGTTGTATGGAAAATATGCCGGCTGGGAAAGTCACATGGTTGTCGGTGAAAAATCGGTCAGTATTTGGAGTTGCGAAAGTAATAGCCTGGCCGTGATCAGCAGAGATACATTGGAAAAAATTGAGAAAGACCAGGAAAAGCGGAAGAAGAAAAAACAGAAGAATTGAGTTTGGAAGTTTGTCAGTTTCTGAGTTTTTGAGTTTGTGAGTTCTTCAGTTTGTGAGTTACTAAGTTTTGCGTTTTTTCTCAGAATCAGACCTCGAATTCAGGTAATGGAATTTCGCTACTTCCGGGTTGCTCTTCCGGCGGATTCATTATCCAAATGTTTTCTTCGGTCATTAGGATTATTCTAGCACCTTCCGATTGAATCAAGTTGAGTAGATCTAAGTATGTCTCGAACTTCATTTCATCGCACAACCGAAAACGAATTGCCTTGACAGAACTGTTTGATTGAACAAGTTCACGAATCAATAACTTACTTTTAATTAGCGTCAGGTTATTTTTATTTCCTCTCAGAAATACATCCGTATACACTTTTTGTGGTCCCTCAACCTGTGCCTCCAAATAACAACCAGCGCTTGGCATAAACCGGCAATTTAGTAAGCGAATTCTTGAAACAGAGCTTTCATACGCCATCAAGAAGTGACAAATTGGAATTAAAAGAAGACAGGCCAAGCCAACAGGATAGAATCGGAAATTCGGGTATTTACTTCTAGTACGCATACAAAACCGTTAAACATTCTCTTATTAGAACCACGAAATCACAACTATTGTATACTTCCGATTGAAATGTTGCTTGAGCGAACGGAATGATTGAGTTATCCGTTATAAAACCTCTAAACGCTCCGACCAATTGAGTTCCCCAGACAACTGTTGATAGGAAAATTAGATGTGAATCACGCGTCTTCTTTTTCCATTCGTTGTGCGGGCAGAACTGTGCAGTAAGAGCGGTTTCATTATCATGATTCCACCGGCAGGAACGGCGCAAGAAACTTCTTTTTCGGATGTCCAATCAATAGTTTCGGGTCGGTAAATTCCTTTCAGATGCGATTTCGGAATAACGTTTAAAGCTCCGTTGTGTTGATCGGTATCATCGAGGTGAATGCGAATGGTAAATCCTTTTTCGAGAACCTCAAATGGCGGCTGAACGGCAAATTGGTCTTGTTTCACTGTCCAGGGACCGAAACCTTCAAGCGATAGTTTCCGATCTACCGAAATGGTTAAATCCTGGTGATAGGCTACAAACCAGTTGGATTGTTCGGGTTTATCGAAGTAAATGCTTTTCACCACAAAATAATCGTCGCCAAAAAGATCTCGGACAATTGATTTCAGCTTATCGTTGAAAACCCAATCAATTGCAGTTGGAACGGCTTTGAAAAATTGTCGAATGGCAAAGAGGTTTTGGGTTTTTCTAAAAACTGTGTTGGAATTATCAGCTTGTTCAATACTCCATTGAATTAAATCGATCTATTCAGGCGTGTATACGTTTTCCAGAATGGCAAATCCATTTTCAGTCAACTGATCATTTTCAACAACGAAATGCTTCATTTTATAATGCACCTGAAGCCCGCTAGCTATTTCTCTTCCTCTTCCAAAATTTTCTTTTTTTCCTTTTCGAATTCTTCTTGTGTAATGATTTTCTCATCCAGTAGTTCTTTTAGCTCGCGCAATCTTTCAGCTTTGGATCTCGGTTCAGTTGCAAGAGTTTGAATTTTTACCTCTGGCTCTACAACCGTTTGAGTTTGAATTGTAGTTGCAGGTTTTAATTCATAAGAATGTGTCGGCTTATACTTCATCGTCCATAAAAATGGAATCAATACAAAAATGCCGCCGACGATAGCACCTGCATCTACTTCCTCATCCCTCGAAAAAGAAGTATTTAATTGCTCATACCCTTCTTTTTCCAACCGAACAGTTGTAGTGCTGCCGGTGATTTTTGTGTCAGTATGTTCATAAGGAGTAACACCAACTGCTTCTCCATTGAGATAAACTTTAGCCCCGCTTGGTGTTGATTGTATCATCGTAGTACTGGCGCAACTAGAAGCTAATACGCAAACAGCTAACAACAATGATACACTTTGGACCATCATTTGCTTTTTAATTTTCATTCTTTTTAGTTTTAAACGGTTAGTTGTATTGTAGATGCAATATTAGTGATTTCATAGTTATATCTACCCCAACATCTTCACAAAATCAGCCTCCGAAATAATCGGAACTCCCAACGAACTCGCTTTTTCCAATTTGGCAGGCCCCATGTTTTCACCGGCAAGCACATAGGACGTTTTTGCGGAGATGGAACCAACGTTTTTACCACCGTTTTTCTCGATGAGCGATTTGATTTCGTCGCGGCTAAACTGACTAAAAACTCCCGAAACCACAAAGGTTTTTCCTTCCAAAGCATTGGAATCGAGTACTGCTTCTTCAATCTCGAATTGCAAGCCTGCTATTTTTAATCGAGCGATGGTTTCCTGCGCACGTTCATCGGCAAAGTATTGCTGCACCGCAACTGCGATCTTATCACCAATTTCATCAACTCCAATCAATTCTTCAAAAGTAGCTGCCGCAATAGCATCGATGTTTTTCAGCGCAGCAGCCAGTTTTTTAGCTACTGTTTCTCCCACAAAACGAATTCCAAGCGCAAACAATACACGTTCAAACGGAATTGTTTTGGAAGCCTGAATTCCTATCAACAGGTTATTGGCCGATTTATCCGCCATGCGATCGAGGTTCACCACCTGATCAAAAGTCAAGTCATACAAATCGGCTACGGTGCGCACCAATCCTTTTTGGTACAATAAATCAATGGTTTCGGCGCCTAAACCGTCAATATTCATGGCTTTCCGGCTGATGAAGTGTTCCATGCGTCCTTTCACTTGTGGCGGACAAACCTGATCGTTCGGACAATAATGCTGCGCTTCGCCTTCTCTGCGAACCAGCGGTGTATCACATTCCGGACAGTTGTCAATGAATACCACTTGCTTGGCCGAAACTGCGCGTTTTTCAAGGTTTACGCCCACAATTTTCGGGATGATTTCACCTCCTTTTTCCACGTAAACTGTATCACCTTCGTGCAAATCGAGTTTTTCAATTTGATCGGCATTGTGTACAGAAGCGCGTTTCACCACGGTTCCACCCAATAATACGGGCGTCAAATTAGCTACAGGCGTAATTGCTCCCGTTCGCCCGACCTGATAAGTAACCGTTTCTAAAACGGTTTCTACGCGCTCGGCTTTGAATTTATAAGCAATGGCCCAGCGCGGTGATTTGGCGGTGAAACCAAGGTCTTGTTGTTGTATGTAATTATTGACTTTGATCACAATTCCATCAATGTCGAACGGAAGATCATAACGCGCTTTATCCCAATAATGAATAAAGTCCATGATTCCGTCGATGCTATTGGTTTTGATGATGTATTTTTCTTTTTCAGAAGGCGATTTGAACCCCCATTCTTTGGCGCCGTTTACGCTTTCCAAATGCGATTCAAACGGTAAATCATCACCGTAAACACCATAGAGGAAACAATCAAGACCACGCTCGGCCACTACTTTTGAATCTTGTGATTTGAGTGTTCCGGAAGCCGAGTTACGCGGATTGGCAAAAACAGGTTCACCGATTTCCTCGCGCAAACGATTCATGGCTTCAAAATTGGCTTTCGGGAAGAAAATTTCGCCTCTGATTTCAAAATCGTCGGGATAATCGCCAGTCAACGTAAGCGGAATGGTTCTAATGGTTTTTACATTGGCCGAAACATCTTCGCCCTGAGTACCATCACCACGCGTTACGGCACGATCAAACTGTCCGTTGAGGTAACGTATTCCGATGGCTACACCGTCGTATTTAAGTTCGCAAACATATTCAATCGGACTTTCCACCGCTTTTTTCAAGCGTTGTTCCCAGTCGATGATTTCTTCTTCGGAATAGGAATTGGATAACGAAAGCATAGGGAAACGATGTACGACCGTTTCGAATTTTTTGGTGATATCGCCTCCTACCCTTTTGGTTGGACTCAATGGCGAAGCCAAATCAGGAAATTGAGCTTCCAGGTCCTGCAACTCGCGCAACAATTGATCAAACTCATAATCAGAAATCACCGGATTGCTTTCTACGTAATACAAGTGATTGTGGCGGTTGAGTTCATTGGTTAAAAACACAATGCGTTGTTGAGCTTCTTGCGGATTCATGCGTTGGAATTTGTTCAAAACAAATATAATGGGATTTGTTTACAACCGATTGAGTTTACTTTCAATAAAAGCGATGGTTTTAGTGGAAATTTCGGCTTGTTTTGCCAACGTTTGCCATTGATCAAAAGCCACCAAAATTTGATCAATCATTGCATCCGGTTTTTTAATAGAATAAGCTTTTGCCACTTGGATCAAATCAGTTCTGTCATGGGCGTTGTTTTTGCCGTTTAGCGATAAAAAATGGGGCTTTTCTCTTTTGTAGTTGTCATTATAAGAGAATGTTAAGTCATAAGCCGGGGAAAAAGACCACTCGCCTTTTGGATTCATTGAAAATCCAAAATTTTTGGTGTGGTCATCTACATTTCGACCAACAACATTAAACACCATTGTACGAAATAACTGTTCTTTGGCTTTGTATCCAAGATTTAGTCTGTTAATGAGCGAAAACAACTGTTCGTAGGAATAGGTATTGGGTAAGCGGTAATTCATTCCAGCCATAGCATGAGCTGTTTGCGTATGTATTTTAACACCGTTTAAGCGGTCAAAGCGCTGTGTCATGAAAAATGATTCTCCCTCATAATGAAGTAATTGAGAGTGCATCATTTCGATACCGCTTTTTTTAGCCAATTGATAATAGACATATTCTATTTTTCCATGTTCACGATCGGTTTCAGATCCCGTATCGCGATTAAACTTAAGAATCCAACTTTCATGATTCGATACTGGAATTTGATCGCCTCTGTAAATTGCACCTGTTTGGGTATCAATATTAATCAACACTTTTGGCTGCGCTCCACCAGCAGAAGTTCCAATCTGAAAAAGGTTGGTAAGATTGGCAACATAAGCTATCGGCCGATCGGTAAGCACAGAGAGTGCAAGTTCTTTTAGAACACCCAAATGAACTTGTTGTTGACTTTTAGTACCCAATACGCTTGCAGGCTTAAATTCCATTGCACCCATTCCTCGATTTCCGATATAGGTTAATTTCTCTAAAGGGTTCAAATCTCTGTAGCTTCTGCCTTCGCGTTCCAGGTATTTTAGCAAAACGGTTGTGCCAAATTTATCCGGAAGTGCATCGGAAATGAAGAGTGGTAAACCTTTAGAAGATTCTAGTTCAATACGCTGATCATCGGGAAGATCTATTCGTGTTACTTTAGAAGAAAGTGGGTGCAAAACAGGAGAAAGATTCAACCCATTTTGGCGAAAGGTTTTTGAGAACTCGAACGAAGCGGTTTGTGTGGTTTCATTCCAAGCCAATACTCCTACCAACTGATTCCATATAGTAACCTCTACTAGCATTCGTTTTTATAGCCTCCTCTCTTGCGTTTTTTGCGTTGCAATTCATACAATTGCATGGGTGTCAACTCAGGTTTTTCTTCTTTGAGGAAAAATTCAATCTTGTCAAGCATTTCAAAGACGCGAAGAATAGCAATCAATGAACCGATTGAAAAGTTCCTTCCTTTTTCAATGGCTGTAATAGAACTTCTGCTCATCCCTGTTTTACTTGCCAACTCTTCTTGAGAAAAATTAAGATCAACACGCAATTGTTTGAGTTTATTCCCCCACATTAGTTTGAGTTGTTGATCAGAATGTTGTTGCCATTGTTCCATAACCAAATGTACAAAATACGAATCGAATTATCAAATTTTACACATTATTGACTCTTATAAAGGACAAAAACAGTGTTTCATTCTATGTTCGATTTGCCCGTAACATTCTGGACTTTCCCTGTAAATCATTCCGAATTTCAACCAACGAAAACCGGTTGGTATCTTCCACCATTTGCTTGGTTTGTTCAGCAAAATCTTCGTGCAACTCAAAGAACAACCAACCGCCGGATTTTAGTTGTTGTATGGCCTTTTGAGTAATGGCTTCGTAGAACAACAGCGCACTTTCATTGGGAACAAACAAAGCCATGTGCGGTTCGAAATTGCGCACGTTTGATCGAATGAGTTTCAGCTCGTTTTCGGGAATGTAAGGCGGATTGGAAATAATGACTGAAACGTTTTCATCCGAATCAGTTATCGAAAGTGCATCCCGCAATTCGAATGAGACCGCTAATTTCAATGTTTCTGCATTCTGTTTGGCAACGTCGATCGCTTCCTGCGACCAATCATAACCGATTACAGTAGAGTCTGGGAAACGCTGTTTCAGCGCCAGCGCAATGCAACCTGAGCCAGTACACCAATCGATGATTGTTTCATTGAAACCGGAATCAATCGTTTCAGAAACCCATTCCACCAGTTCTTCGGTTTCAGGACGTGGAATCAACACGGCTGGTGAAACCGCGATTTTGAGATCATCGAAATACGT
>JBILJP010000124.1:0-12299 GCA_044377135.1 Fluviicola sp. | reverse complement strand
GGCATCTTGAATAGTAGTAACATCGTATTTGTGTAGTGTCATATTCTAATATCTAAGTTAGCCTCGTTATTGGTAGTTTAAAAACTCATTCTTTCACTGAATATTGTTTAAAGTAATAAAGTAACCTATTATTCGTTACAAATTTGTTTTTTTTTCTTATTGATTGTGCTGTTGAAAGGGAGTAATAACAATCGGAATTTTAAGTAAAATAATTGTACCCAGCGCCTTACCGTCTTCTTTTAAATCCACGGTTTCTGCTCTGAAATGATCTCCGTATTTTTCTTGAAATGCCCGCAAACGCTCCTCTGTTATTTTTGTACCGAATGACTTGTGTCCGCTCTTATTCAATGTACCACTGGCTTCTCTACCGATACCGTTGTCTTGCACGATACACGAGAGTTGCTGGTTTTCAATTGACTCAAATATAACCGTAATCTTCCCTCCCGAATCAAGCGACCTAAAACCATGAAGTACCGCATTTTCTACAAAGGGTTGAATGAGCATAGGTGGTAATCCGTATGTCATTTCATGTTGCGTGAGTAAACTGGTGATTTCAAATTCAAATTTCTCTTTAAAGCGCATTTGTTCCAATTCCAGGTAACCTTTTATTGTTTCTATTTCGCTCTCAATGGAAATATACGGTTCGCGCGAGTTATTGAGCGTTTGCCTGATCAAATGGGCAAATTTCAACAAGAATCGCTCGGCTTTTTCATTTTCTTCATAAATCAGAAAACTCTGAATGGAATTGAGTGAATTGAAAATAAAATGCGGATTCATCTGTGCCCTCAACGCTTTATGTTCCAATTCGTTGATCGTTTTTTGTAAGGCGTGCTTTCGTTTCACTTGTCTGATTCGTAAACGGAAAAAACCGAGCACCAATAACAGTCCCAGCATCACCATTGTGAGAATGAAATACCAGGTTGTATAAAACGGTTGCATCACGGTAAATCGGGCGATCACGCTTGGTTTTGACCACACACCGTTTTCGTTCTGATAACTCACTTCGAGGGAATATTCTCCGCCGTTCGGTTTCGACAGCAACAACTCACCTGTTGACGTGCTGAGCCATTTTCCATCCGAATCGTAACGGTAACGGATAAGTCGATTGGATCCGCTTCTAAAATTGGTTGTTCTGAGAATGACCTTAATGTATTCGCGGTTTGGCTCTATCGTTAACCGTTTTCTGAAACGACTAAACGATTCTTTGTCCGTTTCAATCAACTCCAATTTCAACTGCGCCTGAACAATTTGATTATTGGAATAATCATAGGGTGCAATTGCTAATCCTTTCTTTGTAGCAATCCAAATGGTTCCGTTATAGGCATAAACCGCATTGATTTCATTCGAAGGCAAACCATGAGCAATGGTAAGTCGGGTGATTTCCAGTTTACCATTTGGCAATTTCCGCACTTTATTCAATCCTCTGTTGGAGCAAATCCAAAGATTTTGCTGCTGATCAACATAAACGCGGTTCACATTGTTGTCCAACAATCCGGAAGATTCGGTCAATTGTAGCTTCCGTTTATATCCTTCCAGAAAATATACCCCCTGTCCTCTGGTAGCAACAATGGTTCCCCAATGATCCGTATAATCCAAATCGGTTACACGAGTTCTATAGAGTTCATTTTCGAGGTTCGAAATGGTCAATGAACCGTTCTTCACTTCAAACAATCCATTCGTATTTCCTACAAAAAAGTGTCCTTTTTGATCTATTGCAATTGCTTCCAAGTAGCTTTGAACATACTGCCCGGTATCTTTTGTATGGATATAAATGGATTCCTCTTTTCCGTTTATATCCATTCTGCTTATAATGGTTTTTATGAAAACAAAGGAGTTGTGGGTATCCTTAAAATAATCTTTAAACCATGTCATACCAAATCCTTCTTTACCTTTCAACGGAATTGGAGAGTCATTACTGTATGAAGCAAAAAGTTTATTCTTTAAAAAAAGCAATCGTCTGGTATCCGAAATCATGGAATTATCAAACCAATTATCATTCAACGAAAAATAAGAATCTTGACAAGCTACTACAATATTCGCCTCGTGGCCGGAAACATCCAGGCAATTCAATCGGTAATGATCTTGCCGATTTTCATAGTAGCTTTTAACGAATAAGTTTGGGGTGTAAAAAACGCCATCCTCTAACGTAGTAAACCAATAACCTCCCTCTGAATCTTGAGTAACGCTGGTTACAGTATATCCCTCTAAAAAAACTTCAGGAATGTAACGTGTATTTCCAAACAGTTCTATTGGTTTTCGGATAATCCCATTTGTGGTTCCGAACCACAAATAGTGTTGATCACAACCAAAGTATGCGATACTCTTATATTTCTCTCGCAGATGAGGATTAAATAAGTAAATGATTTCGTTGTTCCATTGTACAAAAACTTTTGATTTATTTTCTGCTATAGAAATACGAGTTGAAGACATGAAATCTCCGATGTATTTCTCGTGTTGACCATCAACAAAGTAGGTTTTCGGGAATAACTTATCCGAACCCGACCCCATGACAAACCATTGATCGTCGATTTTAAAAACCTGATTTCCTCTTGCCTGAATATCATTTGCCTGCTTTGGGTAGCTAACCTTTCCGGTAGATGAAATTCGGATGAGCCTCATTTGTTTCGCACTATAAAACAAATTTCCCTTTCTATCAACCACCAACGATTTATAAGTTGTTACCGTATTCTTAAGGTAATTCTTTAGATAATGATTGTATTTATAGGGGCGAATGCGCTTACCGTCCCAATAAGAAAGCAGTCCGTTGTAGGTCACAAACCATAATTTTCCGCTCGGATCTTCATATGTCTTGAACACAACATCGTCGGTCAATCCGTCCTTTTTGGTGTAGACTTTAAAACGATACCCGTCGTAACGCACCACTCCACGATCGGTGCAAATCCAAATGTATCCGTCTCGATCTTGCTGAACAAAATAGGTCTCTGAACTTGGAAAACCTTGCTCTATTGAAAAATGAAGAAAGTTAGGTTGCGGTTTTGTAAAAGGATTGGCTGCATCGATTGGAAAGGGCATCATGGTAAATAACAAAACCACAAACACACAAGCGTTTAAGATGCTCAGTGATAAATGATTTCTTATTACTGAGGTGAAGGAAGAGCTGATTTTCCAATGCATTGGGTTAAAAATACAAGTAAAGTTGGGAATTCACGAATATCAGCGCTCTCAAATTTCGTGTCAACGATCATTCGTTACTGTTTTATAGATTATTGAAACAAACTCAATTAGATGATCATTTTCAAAAAAAACTGTACTTTCGAACTCCCAATTAACGGTAAAAAATGTATAAACCGGTTCTTTTTTCAATTTTCACGGTGCTGTATATCGCTATCAGTTCGTTTTCCGTTTCAAATGCCAATGACACTTCGTCAAAACAGGCTTCACTTAAAAGACGAGCATACAAAACCAAACACGTAATCGTGTTGATTATTGACGGACCGCGTTGGACAGAAACATTCGGCGACACCTCTTGTAGCAATATCCCAAGAATGGGTAAAGAAATGCTTCATGAAGGTGTGATGTTTACCAATTTCAGAAATAATGGGGTTACGGAAACCAATTCGGGGCATACGGCAATTGTGACCGGAGTTTATGATAAGGTGTCAAACAATGGGAAAGAAATCCCGAAAAATCCGTCGATGTTTCAATATTACCTGAAAGCTTCGCAATCGGATCGTAATGAGGCCTGGATTGTAGCCAGCAAAGGAAAACTAGAAATTCTAGGGAATTGCAGAAACAAAACGTGGTGGAATACCTACATGCCTTACACCTATTGCGGACCAAACGGAAACAGCGCCGAATATGTTGGGGATAAACTCACCTTTGCCCGTGTAAAGGAAGTCATTGACCTGCATTCACCTAACCTGATGTTGATCAATTTATTGGAAGCAGATGTGCGCGGACATGAAAACAAGTGGGACGAATACCTGAAAGCGATCAAAAACTGTGATAATTACGCCTACGAATTATGGAACTACATTCAGGATAATCCTGAAATGAAGAACTCAACCACTTTGTTCATTACCAATGATCACGGCAGACATTTAGACGGACGCAGAACCGGTTTTGTGAATCATGGTGACGGTTGCGAGGGTTGTCGTCATATTTCATTGTTAGCCATCGGTCCGGATTTCAAAAAAGATGTGATCGTAAACGAAGCTGGTGAATTGATCGACTTGAGCAAAACCATTTCGCAATTGCTTGGTTTTGATATGCCAACTGCAAAAGGGAGGGTGTTGACGGAATTGTTTTAATGCCCCAAACGCAGGTCTTTCATCTTGTGGTGAAAATCGCTGTACAGCATGTTCGTTAAAGCTGATGAAAGTAAATCAGATGAGCCATTGGATGCAATCCTGATTTCACCACTTTCCGTATACTCAAAGTCAATAAAACCAGGTAATCTAGCTTTTTTTTAACCGTTCGTAATTTTGCGAATTTAAGTGCGTTTCTTTGATATGCCAATTCGCAAAATTACGAACGGTTATTTTTTTAGAAAACCACCCGCAAAACAACTCAACTGGTTCAAACGTTTATCTGCTATGAACAAAACTGCTCTCTTATTAGCCCTTGTTTTATCTGTAAACTCGTTTGCGCAGAGCGACCAAACAATTGCAGCGTTTGATCAGCGCCAACAACAACTCAATAATCGCGGAATGATCGTATTGGGTTCATGGGCTGCAACTTCCATTACTACAGGAATTATTGCCCGTTCGCAAACAACCGGAACAGCACACTACTTTCATGAAATGAATGCGCTTTGGAATAGCGTAAACTTCACCCTGGCAGGTATTAGTTTGCTTCAATCGCGCAAAGAACAACCGTTCGGATTGGATTATTCCCTCAAACGTCAGCGTAAACTGGAAACCGTTTTTTTAATCAATAGCGGATTGGATTTGGGCTATATCGGCACCGGATTTTACTTGCGGCATGCAGCAGATTCCAAAGCGGACACGAAAGCACAACGACTGGAAGGTTACGGCAATAGTTTGCTTCTGCAGGGCGGATTTTTATTGTGCTTCGACGGCGCAATGTACCTCATTCACAAACATCATGGCAAACAATTGTTACCCGCTAAAAACCAACTCAATGTGCGCTGCTCACCTTTCGGGATAACGCTCCGCTATCAATTTTAACTGAACGTGCGTTCGCAAAAGAAATCAGCCTTCATTTCCCACCTTTAAATCATTGAGAGACCACTCCATTCGTTTCCTATTCTTTTCGTTTATCGATTAAATTCATACCAGTTAATGTGTTTATTTTAATAGGATTAGTCGCAAGAATGCATCTTTCATTACCGCCTTTTTTTAAAAAAACACAAAACAAATGAACCTTTTTTGGTCGACTGAGTAATACTGCCGAACTTTCAGAACATTGGTGCACCGGTTCTCTTTTAAAACAAACGTTATGAAATTTGGAATAATGCTTTTTTGCCTGGCGCTTACGGTAACAAGCCTGGCTCAAAAACCCGAAACGGTATACGGAATTGCGAAAGAACGTCGCGAAGAAAGCTGGTACCTCACGCAATTAAATGGCTGGAAAAAACTACTCGACAGCGACAAAACCAATGCCGAAGCCTGGTACAATTACTACAAAGCAAGTCGTGCATTGCGCAATATCTCTGCATCGGATGAAAACCGCAAAAAGTACAGCGCCCTCTGTAAACAAATTGTAGATGATGCGTATGCGACAATCCCAAATACCTTTGAGGCCAATCATTTAAAATGGTTGGAAGGCGGAAATAATGAAACGCTGTTTAGTTATCTGAAAAAAGCTCACGAAATTGTCCCTACAGATTCACGTGCTTATACCGATCTGGCAACCTATTACGAAACACAAAACAACAAAACAGAATACCAAAAAGCATGTGTGCTCATGTATCAAGCCAATACAATGCATGCTTCTATGGTCAACTGGGGATACAATATGCTTGCCGGATTGGATCAGAACGCTGTTTTGTTTACGGCTGGCGACAACGATACCTACGCTGCATGGATTGCGCAAGAAGGACTGAATTTCAGAAAAGATGTGCGTGTAGTAAACCTGCACCTGATGATGATGGACAATTACCGCGATCAATTGTTGAAAGAACTCGGGTTTCCGCCATTGGCAATGCGATCTGAATTAACGACCAAACCCGAGAAGTACGAAGAAAATCGCGCGAAAATTCTCGAACATTTTTTAAAGAATTCCTCTATTAAACCAATACACATAGCCGTTTCAGCCATGCATTCGGTAAATGATGAAAAATGGAAGGAAAAACTCTACCTGACCGGACTTACCTATCAATACTCGGAAGAATCGATCGATAATAACACCTTGATTGTGCGCAACTTCGAAAAACGGTACTTGCTTGATCATCTTGCGCAGTACTTTTCTTTCGGTATCGATGAACAAGTAGCGGATCAACTCAACGGATGTTATTTGGTTTCACTCGTAAATCTGCATACTTATTATGTAACCACCGAACAAGTTGATAAAGCTGGTAAAATCAAAGAATTATTGATTCGCATCAGCAAAAAATCGGAGCAGGAAAAAGAGATCAATGCCTACTTAAACTCAGATAAGTAATGATTCCTATTCGATTAAAAATGCAATTTATTCTACAGAAAGCCCTTTTTGCTCTTGTTCTTACGTTATTGACCTCTCAAACCTTCGGACAACGAAAAGGGATCATTAACGAGCAAGTAACACATTTCGAGTTAAAAAGTAAAAATGACACCATCGATTTTATCGTATTTGACACACTATTAGTGGATAAAAAACCGATTCTTCTTTTTTGTCAAGGCTCACTACCGATTCCGTTGTTTGTGGAATTTAAAACAGAAGGCATATTACCAATAGGTGGTGGTATATCCATGTTCGATTTGGAAACAATGAAGAAGCACTATCACTTGGTGATTATTTCAATGCCAAAAACTCCGATCATTGTTAATGAAATCGATATAGATGCCAGCTATTCATATACTCCCAATCATTTAGTTGACCCTCCAATGTTTAGTGACGATTATATGAAAGCAGATTATTTAGAAAATTACGTAAACCGTGCTGTATTCGTATTGGATTTTTTACGGAAACAACCCTGGGTTGATCTATCCAAACTCGTCGTAGCCGGTCATTCACAAGGATCTAAAATAGCCGCTAACCTGACTTCAAGTTACAAACATGTGACACATGTCGGATTGTTTGGTGCTAATCCAAATGGAAGAATTGACCAATTAATTCGAAAAACCAGACACGATGCCGAAAATGGAGTAATAAGCTGGGAGGAAGCCGAAAAACAGATGAGCGAATACTTTCAACTTTACGTGAATGCTTGCGATAAAAACCAAGTGAAAGATGATCCGTCATTGATTCCGTGGGAATCGTTTTCAAAACCACAAATTGAGACTTGGTTGAAAATAGAAGCGCCCATTTACCTGGCCTATGGCACAAAGGATATCACAAGTGATTTATGCGATTTAGTGCAACTTGATTTTATCCGTGAACATAAAACAAATCTTACTGTTAAACGCTATCCTAACTTAGAGCATTCCTTTTTTGAAGTTGAAGAGAATGGACAAGTTAACTACGAAAAAATGCATTGGCCCGAAGTGATCAATGAGTTTATCAATTGGACAATTCAATAATTGAAGTATAACCATTGAGTTTTTTTCAAAAACATATAACCCTGTTACCCGACGAAGAACTGATGGTTGAAGTCATCAATCATCACTCTTCGTTGGCCATTACCGAACTACACCGCCGTTATAGCAAAAAGCTACTCGGGTACTTTATCAAAATGCTGCAGCGCGATGCCGATACAGCCAACGATTTTGTGCAAGAATTGTTTTTACGGATTCTGGAGAAAAAACACCTTTACGATCCCGAGAAAAAATTTTACACGTGGATTTTTACCATTGCTTCCAACATGTGCAAGACGGCTTACCGCAAAAGTCCGATTGTTGCGCTTTCAACCGATGGTTATGAATTGCAGCGACACACAGTTGACGGTGACGATCTGGCTGAAAAGAACCACTTCAGAGAACTTTTAAAAGAAAGTTTGGAACACCTGGAATATCACCATAAAACAGTATTTGTATTGCGCTATATGGAACAATTTAGCTTGAACGAAATAGCCGACATTACGGAAACCTCGCTTGGAACCGTGAAGTCGCGCTTGTTTTATGCCACCAAAAAAATGACCGAATTACTTAAAGCATTCGACCCAACGTACGAATCAACATTTTTTAAATTGAACTGAGATGGATAAGCATTTGAACAACAATGAAGAACGATTATTTGATCTGGTGGATCAAAAAGACTTCGACCAACTCACACCCGAAGAACAAGCCTTTGTGGAAACACACCTTTCAGAGGCGGAATACCGCTTGCAACGCCAACTGATCAGTGAATCGCACACGCTTTACGAAACTGTTGCGGAAGTTCCTCCGTTGGTCATTCCTGTTACAAACGCATCTGTTTTCGGGAAACAAGTTCCGCTCTACCAAGCCTTAATTGGCATAGCGGCTACCATTGCTTTGTTTCTTTCCATCTGGCCCACTCAAACAGAAAAGACGGAAACACAAAACGACAAGCCGGTATTAAGTAAAACCGACACGATTATCCAGACCAAGATCATCCGTGATACAATCATTCGCTATAAAAACTACCGAAACGGAAAACAATCTGCACAAGCCAGTAGCGCTGATGACGAGCAATTTCTGGCTGCTCAAATGCGCATACTCCAAGCAAACACCCTACAATTACCCGAAATTGTAAATGAACTGAATCGCTTAGGAGGGCATTCACTCAAAGACGATCCGGCTTCGGAACGCTTGCTGAAAAGCACCTATCAGTCGGATGCTAGGTAAATTAAACTATTGAAATTCATATACATAAACGCGCATCCTCTTCATGGAACTTGTTTCTATTTCGGTTCGTGAGATCAGCTATCCAGAGATCATTCGCAATAATTGGTACACCGTTCGTTATTTGTTTACGTGTCAGTCTCAGGATGATTCGTGGGAAAAATACACAGTGCATCAATAATACTTCCGCTTTTTTTGACTAATTTGTGCAACCAAAAGGCAAAGCATTACTTATTTCCAAAACAATTGCTTCATGCGCACATTCGTAGTATCACTCCTTTCTACCCTAGCCGGTGGAATGCTTTTCGCACAACAAAATCCTCAGTGGGAAAATGAAATGATCGCCTTCGAACAAGATGATCAGGAACAAGTCATTATGGGCGCAGCGCCGATTGTTTCCGGTGTTTGGGACGATTTGCCTCAACCGCAATTCTGGCGACAAATCATGTTACTTTCTCCCGATTCGGTGCTGGTAAACATTGCCTCTAACCGAAAAGTGATTGCCAAAATGTCCAATCGCATGTGGCAAGCGCAAAACGACACCCAAAAAGCGTTATTCAAAGACAGTGTGCGCCGTTCGTTGGGACTTCCGGAAGAAGAACGCATTATGGTGACAACCGGAAAGAATGACTTTTATCGCTTCGACCTTGTTTTTGAAAGTTTGCCCAAAGGCGTGGCGTGCTTTAATGAATACGGAGTTGACCCTTGGTACGCACAATCTATTTTACTGATTGAAAGTCCCGGACAATTGAAAAAATCTACCGCAGGTGCTTACGGACCTTTTCAGCTAATGCCTGGTGTAGCACGATCTATGGGACTTACGGTGAACAAAACGGTAGACGAGCGCAAAGACTTTAAACGATCGGCCTACGGTGCTTCACAACTCCTGAAACGCATTTGCATTCCTTCGGCACGTACCATTGCTACCAATGCCGGATTAACCGTAGACGAGCAGTCTATTTGGTTTCGCCTGTTAGTGATGCACGTATACCATGCCGGTTCATTGAATGTGAAAGCCGTAGTTGAGCGCATCGGAACGGTAAAAGACGGTGATGAACTCATTCAGAAAATGTGGGTAACTACCGCTGCCAGCTTCGGTAATTCTTCACAAAACTATTCCCAATTAGCGTTGGCGGCACACATTCAACTCGATCAATTGCTCGCCGCAAAAAAATGCGATGTCTACCATTGCACGCAATTTGCTGCCGAGGAAGAATAATCGCATTAACATCCGGAGCACACACACACATGGTCTCTGCTCCGTTTCTTGCAATTAGAACTCCAAAATAATTCCCAACGTGGGTGTAATGAGTTTGCTTTCGTCTGTTAAAATGATTGGAATTGCATTGGAGCCGTCTGATTTTAGTGCTTGTCCGTCAGTCGTTTCAAAACCGGTATTATCCGCATTGCGTTTGAAGGTATAAGATGGAACTCCTTCTTGCGATGTCGCCAAAATGTTTTGGATATCTATGAAAAAATCGAAACTGATTTTCTTGTAATTCACCTTTTTATCCAGTCGGATATCCAATTGACTAAACGCACGCAAACGCTTGGTATTAAGTGCCGCATAATCCAGGGTTCCAACTCCCAGCAACGCATAGGTCTGTTGCGAAGCCGTCAAATCGAAAGGCGTATACGGCGCGCCTCCTGCCAAACGGTATTTCGCCCCCAATTGCCAGTTCTTGCCAAATTTGTAACCCAGTGTACCCGACAACAAATGCTGGTTGTCCCAAGCCGAAGGAAGTAATTTGCCATTGATGCCCGAAAATTTGCTTCGCACGTAGGTATAACTGACAAAGTAAAAAATCTTCTTCACCAACTTCTGCTGCACAAACACCTCGAATCCGTAAGTTTCACCTTTACCTGTACTTTGTATGGATTCTGTTCCAACAGCACCGAATTCAGATCCTTGATTGGCCAACGAAATACCTGAGACTATCGAAACCGGATAATTGCTGTATTGCTTGTAAAATCCTTCCAAGGTAAAACGCAGCGATGAATTCGGGATGAATTGCGTTCCAAGCACATAATGATTCGACTGAATGTACTTTACGTTGCGATTGACCAATTCATCTTGCTGGTCACGGTATCCGAGTGAGGTGTAAGTCGGGATTTTATAATACCGGCCAATTGAAGCGGTTAAATCCCATTTTTCGTTGAACGAATAAGCAGCCGAAAGTCGCGGAGAAAGGGTACTGAGCGGATTGTTTCCATCTTTCGTAAAGGAATTCATATCCGAACGCACACCGGCAGAAACCAATAATCGTTTATCGAAAAACGTTTTCGACACCTGTGCAAAAGCGCCGTATTTGAAGAATTCGATCGCACTCTTCGATGAAACTTCCACGGCAGGTTGCGGCACGTTATTCGAGTCGAGGTAAGCATCCGTGAGCTTGTTATAGCTGTCAATGTTGTATTTCACATATTGCCCCGAAACACCGAAAGCATATTTCCAGCCATTGACGTATTTATTGAAGTCGAAGCGAAACTTGTTTTCAATTTCCTGCGAACGCAATTTCAGGTTTCGATACGCCTCATCTCCGTTTTGAGCATCGGTAAAACGATCCAATTCATTGTTGAACATGTTTCTGCTCAATGCCACATTGATGAATCCTTTGTTAATGAGTCGTTTTAAGGTAAATCCGGCCGTGTAATTCCACTGATTGATAAACGGTAACGAACGACGATAATACTCATTTTCAGGCGTCGCGTTTTTCGTGACACCAAATTTAAATTTATCAATTGCCCCAATACCGATGGCAGTAATGGTCGTTTTAGGATTGAGGTTGGCGGTTACTTTGTATTGAAAATCGGTGTAGCGCGGTCGGATAGGCAAATCAATCGCCGTAAAGAGTAAATCGAGGTACGAAAACCGCGATGCGGCCAGAAAATCCACTTTTTTACCCAACGGACCTTCCAGAGTAACCGCACTTTCGGTAAGACTGGCCCGTACATTGCCCGAAAATTTCTGACTATTCCCCTGCCGTTGCTTGATCACAAAAGTTGAAGCCAGTGCATTGTCATAACGCGCGTCAAAAGCCGAAGAGGATAATTTCAAATCTTCGATAAACGACACATTGACCAATCCTTGCGCTCCGCCCGAACTTCCCTGGGTCTGAAAATGATTAAACACCGGAATCTCTATTCCATCCAGATAATACACATTTTCATTGGGTGCTCCGCCGCGAATAATAATGTCGTTTCGGGCTGCTCCACCGGCAGATCCGCCAACTCCGGGTAAGGTTTGCACGACTTTCGAGACATCATAACTTCCCCCCGGATTACTTTTGATTTCCTCTGAGGTCAGCTTCTGAACCGATAACGGGGTAATCATATCGGCAGTCGTCACGTTTTTATTGAAATCTGTGCGAATCACCACTTCATCCAGCTCCGTTTCTTTTGAATTCAATTCAACGTTGATAATTTGCGCATTTC
>JBILJP010000123.1:0-12302 GCA_044377135.1 Fluviicola sp. | reverse complement strand
CATCCAGGAAACAATTCAACGATCGGAATTGCGTATAAAACTGCTGTTGATTGGCAACGTAATATCCGGAAATAATGGTTCTGTTCAGCGCAATCGCTTCCAGTAACATGCCGCTACAAGGCACAATGGCATAACGACCGGCTTCCATCAATGCTATCATTTCGGTTTCCGAAACGGAAATATGAACGGTTATTTCTGGGTGCTTTGTAGCGAGTTCTTTTACTAATTCCACCGCTTGAAAACTGGCTCCGAGTACTACATTGATCCGTTGGAAAGTGCCAAGCTCCAACAATACCCGAAGTGTACTTACGGTGAGATGTTTGGGATCGGAACCGCCGAAACAAACCAATACGGTTTGCAGATCTCCGGAAGTGAGTTGCTGTTTTGCTTTCTGTTGGTATTGCTTACGCAACAAGGCATAATCGGTTCCTAAAGCGTGAATGCCATTCGGTGCCAAATGCAGTTGCGCAGCTTCATTTCCGGGTGCGTGATTGATCAGACAATCTGCCCAATAATCACCTGTAGGTGCGTCATCAATCACACATAAAACAGCGCCCGTTTGTTTGACCAATTGTTGGTACGAACGATCAAATCCGTACCCGTCGATCACCACTAAATTACCGGGAGAAAGTTGTTCCAAAAAGCTTGATTCATCTGAGATATGATGCAATACACAACCTTCTTGCTCTAAAACGGTTAGTATACCTTCGGGAAATGTGATACTATAAAAATGGCATTCGAAACGGTGATTGAGCATCTGTGCCAATGCAATACACCGAACGTAATGACCATGCCCTATTTGTGCATTTCCATCAACACGAATGTGTATCGCCTGTTTCATCTTTACAACCTTACGGGTTTGCCAATTGCGCCTAATTCGCGCTTAATATCGAGTGGTGTAAATTGGGTGAAATGAAATATACTTGCTGCTGCCACTGCTCCGCAATTGGTTTGTGAAAACAACTCTGTAAAATGAGCCGGTTCTCCTCCACCTCCTGAAACAACAATCGGTAGTTGACAGTTTTTTTCGGCCATTTTCACCAATTCCAAATCAAATCCTTGCATCATACCATCGCGGTCAACAGAAGTAAGCACCAATTCACCGGCACCTTTTTCAGCCATTGACTGAATAAACTCATCTGCCGGAACACTTCCTTTTTCAGTAGTGAAAATGCGGTAAACTCCCGCTTCATCCAGGTAAGCATCAACCGCAACTGAAATGCATTGAGCACCGAAAAAATCAGCTGCTTTGCGCACAAAATCCGGATCATTGAGGGCTGCGGTTTTGATCACCACTTTATCTGCTCCAATCTTTAGCAAAGCTTGAATATCTTCAATAGAATCAACGCCACCACCTATTCCAACCGGCATAAAACATTCGCGGATCACGTCACTGACAATTTTCAGGTTGAGTTTGCGCTGTTGTTTGCTGGCAAAAATATCGAGGAACAACAATTCATCAACGCCTCTACTATTGTAAACACGTGCCGCCTGAACCGGATTTCCAACCATTCGGGGTTGCTGAAATTGTTTCGTTTTCACCAAACCAAACCCGTTAAAGGTCAATACCGGTATGATGCGAACTTTAAGCATGTTTTTTGAAAAATTGTGTCAGCATGGCCAGTCCCGCATCCTGACTTTTTTCGGGATGGAACTGAGCTGCGAAGATATTGTTTTGTTCGATGGCCGCCACGTAGGTACTACCGTAATCAACCGTTGCCAGAACCACTTTCGGATCGGTCACATCAAAGTGATAACTATGAATGAAATAACAATCGACCTGATCTTGTTGGATAATCTCCGATTCACGCGTTCGTTCTACGGTATTCCAACCAAGATGTGGAATTGCAAGTGTTGGTTCTTCCATTTTGCGCACGGTTCCTTCAATCCAGCCCAAACCTTCGCATGTATGAGGTTCTGTTCCGGTGGTTGCCAATAGTTGCATGCCCAAACAGATTCCGAGAAACGGTTTCTTATGATTCATCACCTCTTGGTGCAATACCTCTATCAATCCTGATTCGCGCAGGTTGAGCATTCCCTGAGCAAAAGCTCCCACACCAGGTAAAATCAGCGATGAAGCATCTTGAATGGCAGTAATATCATTGGAAACAACCGAATCAATGTTGAGGAAACGCAACGCCTTTTGTACGGAAGCTACATTCCCCATTCCATAATCGATTACCACTGCGCTCATGCCTACTGTATTTCGAAATTGCGAATCAGGTTTCCGTCTGCATCACGCTCAAATTCGAAGTTATCATTTTGAGCAAAAATCACCGGATTGGTGTATGAATCAATCACCTCATCAATTGCTTCTTTGGTCATACCGGAATAAGTGATGAACGATTCTACGGCATAATGCGGGTATTTCCCATCGTATTTCTTCACCAATTCAATGGCTTCGTCGCGCGACAATCGTTTATTACGAATATCTAACGCTGCGTGGTCGGAAGCACGTCCGAAACCATATTTCACGTATTTCAGGTAATCATGCAAGCCAACTAATTTTTCGTCGAGGTTTTCGTAATTGGTGTACGTTCCTTCAATTGGTCCGTCTTCTTTGACTTTAAACCCGTGTTGTTTAACAATTTCCAATTGCTTACGCGCATCCCAGAAAAAATAATGTCCTAAGAAAACCCCTGTTACTCCAACCCGTTCGATATCTTCATCCGATGGATAAAAATAAGGTGTCAATTCTTTTTCGGTAATGCCGTCAACGCCTATCATATCCTGAATGCGATTTCCGAGCAGTCCGCCGAATTCCTCTAACCATTTGCGGTTGAGCACACGGTTTTTAACGGAATCAAGGCTCGGTCCACCGTATTCCTGTTGCGGATTTTCACCCCAAATAATGAGCGGAATATTGAATTTCACGGCCATCAGCACCGGAATGGTAAAAATCCCGATATGGTTGGGCCACATTTCATCGCCTACCCGTTTGAAACTTTCCACCACCATTTTGCGGTACACTTCACTGTTTTTCTTGAAGTGAATCACATCCATTCCCATTTCGGAAAGGTTATCCAGGTTGTGTTGTCCCAATTCAGTAACGGCGGTGGTTTCAAAACACACACACAGCGGATTTAAACCGCAGACGTATTTCATAAAATAAGCCTGATACGTACTGTCTTTTCCACCACTCACAGGCACAATGCAATCATACCCGATCGCACCGTTTTTAAGGCGATAATGCTCTACAATTTCATGGAAATCTGCTTCGCGTTGTTTCCAGTCAATACCAGCATGTTTTTCTTCGGCGGCCTGGCAGGCAGAACAAACGCCTTCGTCATTAAAGGTCAAATCCGGTTTTGTTTCCGGATACACACATTTCGTACAATATCTAATTTCCATGTTTACGGACAATCACTTCTTTTCGAGTAAAAACCAGGTAATATCGTCTTGCGGGAACGCAGGATCTTTGCGGTAAGCAAATCCATAATCCACCAATTGCAAATCGCTGTATTTCTCCAATAATTCACCGGCAAAATCGCGTTTAAACAACCGTTCTTCATGACCGCGGTAATTCAATGAAACCGGCTGTGGATTATAGTATTCCGCCACCAAAATATAGCGTGTTGATGCCTGGTACAATTTCTCGTATACCATTGGCAACATCTCAGGGTTGATATGAATCAACACTCCTTTAATGAGCGATAATTCGGCATGTTGTGCAAAATTACTATCGAAAATAGAACCGTGAAGCACATTGGAATCGCCGATTGTTCCTTTCAAAATAGTCGCCGCCTGTTCGTTGATCTCAATCCCGGTTAATTCAATCTCGGGATAAAGTAAACGAAGCGCTTTCAGGTTCATACCGATATTGGCGCCAAATTCAAGACACGAACCAACTTTCCCTGCACGTTGCAATGCTTTCGAGAAAAAATGGAGGTTCGAAGCCAATAACTGATCTCCCTGATTACGACCGATGTAGTCATTTCCAAATTCGTTTGCCCAAAATGCTTCCTGAGCGGTTTTATACTCTTGCATACCTTATTCTAATCTGCTTTTATACTTCAATTCGGCCAATTTCCAATCGGTTGGCGTATCAATATCCTGCACGTCCATTTCCGGCAATACAACCATGCCTGTGTTCGCTGTAAATATACTATCTTTTAGGTTGTCGGGGCGCAACCAATACCATTGTCCGGCATCATGGTAAACAGGTTTCAAATCCTGGGTTCGCACCGATTTATTCTCGGGCCAAATCATCTCTGCTTTCTGATCTTTTAACTCAAAACCTCTCCACACCGGATGACCGTATGAAACGGCGGCAAAAACACTATCAAAACCTTTTGTTTCCAATACCTGCAATCCTTCCGTGAGATGAGCAACCGTCATTAACGGAGCCGTCGGGTAAATGCAACAAACCAACTCAAACACACGATCTTGCTGCTTGTAGCAGTGCAATACTTCTTCAATTACTTGTAAGGTTGTAGCATGATCATCCGAATTGGCGGCACTGCGCAAAAACGGAACCACAGCTCCTGATTGGGTCGCGATTTCCGCAATTTCAGCATCATCGGTAGACACCATTACCTCATCAAACAAACCAGATTCGATGGCCGTTTGAATGACATACGAAATCATCGGTTTTCCTAAAAAAGGACGACTATTTTTATGCGGAATGCGTTTGCTTCCACCTCTGGCAGGAATGATGGCCAACCTATGCATAATATGCTTTAACGGTTTGAATAACAAATTCCTGCTCTTCGGTTGTCAACGTAGGATACATGGGTAAACTGATACACTGTTTGTAATAGTTTTCCGCAGCCGGAAGACTTTTTTGTCCGCCTTTTTTATTGCTGTAATACGGCATTTGGTGACAAGGAATGTAATGAATTTGCGCAAAAATTCCTTTCGAGCGCAATTCAGTGTACAATCCAAGTCGGTCTGTCACTTCCAGAATATACAAATGATAGGCATGCCCTTCCACAAAACCGCTTTGCCCGAGCACAAAAGACGCATCGGCAAACGCATCGGCATAACGTTTGGCAATTGCGCGACGTTTTTCCATACCTTCATCGGCACGCCCCAATTGTGAACGACCCAATGCTGCTTGAAAATCCGTCAACCGGTAATTAAACCCCAGTTCCTGCATTTCCATATACCACAGCGGATAATCCGATTCGCCTCCAACTTCCTGAACAGTTCGTTGAAAACGATTGCTATCGCGCGTTATGCCATGTGAACGCAACAAACACAATTGATCGTATAAGGCCTTATCATTCGTTGTAATCATTCCTCCTTCACCGGCAGCAATGTGTTTTACCGGATGAAACGAAAAAATAGAACATTCCGCAAAAACACCGTTTCCGGCAAATTGGTTGGTTCCTTTCGAATCTGTGAAATAAGCCCCGGGAGCATGACATGCATCTTCAATAATCCAAGCACCGAATTCATCGGCCAAGTTGCGTAATGCTTCCATGTCGGCCATTCTTCCGGCAAATTGCACTGGAATAATTCCTTTTATGGTTTTATCGGCAATCAGTTGATCGCGCAACGTTGTTAAATCCAATAAGTAAGTGGCAGGATCAATATCCGAGAAAACGACTTCACCACCACAGTATTCAATACAATTGGCACTGGCGGCAAAAGTGATCGGTGTTGTAATCACCTTCTGACCTTCCTTTACCCCAAGTGCCAAAGCGGCAAGGTGAAGAGCGGCTGTTCCGTTGGCAACTGCTACAGCGTAGTTAGCTCCTGTGTAAGCAGCGAAATCTTTTTCAAACTGCGCAATTTCAGGACCTTGAGTCAGGTAATCGGAACGCAATACGCGCACCACCGCCTCAATATCGGCATCCGTCAGATGTTGTTTTCCATAAGGAATGACTTTCATAGTCCTTACAATTGAAATTCGGTATCAATGTGTTCACGGATTAATTTCCGCAGGCTTTCCACTGTTTCCCATTCGCTGTTTTCTGCCGAGTTATAGCAAAATCCTGCGGGTACTTTTTTCGCGTCGAAACAATCAATGTATTCTGCAAGATCCCAATTGGGAACAGGAGGCAGAATGGAGTAATAGGTTCCTAAATCGTAGGTAAAAAATGAGTCGGAAGACGTAATCATTTCCTCGTGAATTTTCTCACCCGGACGAATTCCTACTATACGTTGTTCGCATTCAGGACCAACTGCTTCTGCAACATCCGTAATTTTGTAGGACGGAATTTTCGGCACAAACACCTCACCACCCCACGCATGTTCCAATGCATGAAACACCATATCAGCTCCCTGATCGAGCGAGATATTGAAACGCGTCATCGTTGGATCAGTAATGGGCAACACGCCATCTTTTCGTTTTTTCAAGAAAAATGGAATCACAGATCCGTTAGACCCCATCACATTACCGTAACGCACTACTGAAAAACGAATATTGCGTTTTCCCTTGATATTGTTGGCTGCAATGAATAATTTATCAGAAGCCAGTTTGGTAGCGCCGTACAAGTTGATCGGAGCGGCAGCTTTATCGGTTGATAACGCCACTACACGTGTTACATGCGTCGCCAAAGCTGCTTCAATCACATTTTCGGCACCGTTGATATTGGTTTTTACCGCCTCCATCGGGTTGTATTCGGCAATCGGCACATGTTTCATTGCGGCTGCGTGAATTACGTAATCAATGCCTTCAAACGCTCTGATTAACCGGTCTTTATCACGTACATCTCCAATAAAAAAGCGAATTGACGGATACTTGGCTTCGGGATAATCCTGCGCCATTTCGAATTGCTTTTGCTCATCGCGTGAAAGCACTACTACGCGCTTCACATCGGGCCATTGCTCGTAAATGCGTTTGATTAATTGCTTCCCAAGAGAACCCGTGCCACCTGTTATGAGGATAGATTTATCCGTTAGATCCATTGAATTGTTTTTGTAGTTGTCGCGTTAACGATTAGCTAAATTAAAAAATTAATCAGTCGGTGCCGTATCAACTGATTTTGCATCCCTAAATTTCAAAATGAGAAAGGCTAAAATGAGCACAAAAAAACCGAGCATTGGTAATTTATAACGCACCAAGGCTCCGAAGTTGTAGCTGTTCATTCCAATCGCCACCCCAAAGATGACGCAGTACAAAAATGCCCCAAAAAGAAAGGTAGAACGGAACAATTCTTTAAAGAGTCGCAACTGGGCCAATGAAAATGCCCAAAGAACCAACCCGAAAAATACAATTCCTTCCAAACTGCTCAGAACCATAAACACGTTGTGTACTTCCCACGGATACGGGCGAAACAACGTCACCACCAATGCGCGCGGTGCTACCGACAAAATACCTACAGGCGTGTATTCCACTTCACCAATATCGTAATAAGATCCACCCAATGTTTTGTGCCACGACTGAAAACCGTTTGCGCGCGTTTCAAGGGTTTCTGTCTTATATTTATCGGATGAATCGACAATAGTGATGGAAACAAAGTAAGCACCTGTGGCTACTACACCAAGAATTATCGGAACCGAAACATACTTGATGATTTTCGATTTGATGCCTCGTGAAAACAATAAATACAGCGACACAAACAGCCACGGAAGCATACAAATAAGAATGTAGGCTTTCAGTACATAAAGTACATACGACATCACCGCCAACAAAACAATCTGAAACAACAACGTTCCTTCCTTGTGGAGTATCTTATAAAGAGCCAATGCCCAAACAGAAACGGCAAATAAGGTATAGGTGTCTTTCAATAATCCTCCGCCCCAGAAAATGGTCGACGGAATTAAAAAAGCGATCGCAAACGACCATTTATAGTTGTTATTCAGCAAGCGGTTCGACAATTTAAACAACTGCCAACCACCAATGAGAGATACAATCGACGTAAAAAAAGTAATTCCCAGGTAAGAATTGGCTGTCAACAAACCAAACGGAGAAGAAATGCGCACCATGAACCAGCCCTCGGCCTGACCGGCAAAGCTAAATTCTCTCAATGCATAAGCCACACCCGGCGCACTATTTGCTCCATCGGAAACCATCATCAATCGAAAATACTGTGCCGTATCTGTCATGAAAACGTTATTCAACTTCGTGATATCATAGTAATACCGGAAAGAATCTCCGAATTTGTAATAATAGATGTAAACGCAAGCAAAAGCCAACCCTCCGAGAACTTTTATCAGAAACGCCCGGAATAAAAATTTTGAAAAGGGTTGTGATGAAATTCTACTATAAATGTAGATAAAGAATCCTACTGCAATGACTAAAAACAACCATTGGATCCAATCAAATATCGTAGGTTGAATCAACATAATTTACAGGCACGGAATGTTTTCGTTTTCAAGAATTTCTCTTGTTTATCAAAAGCTAAACAAAGGTAGCAGATTCAATGAGGTAACAGACATCCTGCGTCTAAATATCATGTGACTGAGATAAGAATTCAATCAGACGGCATAGAAACCACCTGTTTTCCATACCTTCGGGCTTTCTATTTTTACGTTTATGGAACTTCTTTTCGCTTCGGCAAACGCGCACAAAATCACAGAAATTCGTCAATTACTGCCTGCAGGTTATGAATTGCTTTCATTGGCCGACGTCGGTTTTCATGAAGAAATTCCAGAAACAGCCGCAACAATAGAAGGAAATGCACGACTAAAAACACAATTTCTGGCCGACAAACAATTCAATGCGTGTTTCTCAGACGACACCGGATTGGTTACCTCAGGTCTTAACGGAGAACCGGGAGTGTATTCAGCTCGTTATGCGGGTGATGCAAAAAATGCCGATGATAATATGGATTTAGTGCTTTCAAAATTGGAAGGAAACTCAGATCGAAGTGCTTACTTCATTACCGTCATTGCACTTTGGTTCGGTGGAGAAATGCATGTTTTCAGAGGTCGGGTAGACGGTACGATTCTCACCGAAAAACGCGGAACACAAGGTTTCGGTTACGATCCTATTTTTCAGCCCATCGGTTATTCGAAAACCTTTGCCGAAATGACCAGTGAAGAAAAAAACGCACTCAGTCACCGTGGAAGAGCATTACAACAAATGATGGCGTTTTTGAAACAACATTAATCCGTTTACAACTTCGCTTTTACCGTTTTTTTAATGTCATCATACCAAAACCCAATTTCAACAGGTTTATATGTTTTAGGTACGCCGATGGCTTTTAAAGAAGAACAATGTACTTTTTGTCCGGGTTGTAATGTGTTAAAGGCCATGTCGCATTCTTGCTGGCTATATTCCGAATCTTGTTCACTATACAGCACCAGTACAGTTGCGTAGCGAATTGAGCTTGTTCCTCCCAAAATCTGTTTGTCAACAACATCAATTTCAGTCTTTGCCTCCGAATCGGTGTTTTTAAACAACCTTCCGTGGTCATCTGAATTGATTCCGGTAGCGTCATACAAATTCAGATGAATCATATACTGACCTGCATCAATTTCTTGCTTCGAACAATTTTCAACTGTTACATCCAATAGATAATAGTCCAGGGTTTCATCAATTTTAAAAACAGGACTGTCTGCTTGTTTCGGATTGTATTTGATTAAAGCGTTTAATGTGATTTTTATCTTCCCATCCGTGAGAACGATGTCTTTTTTCATCACTTCTCGTTCACCTTTAAAGGCAACGGTTGAAGTTTGTGCAGACTGCGTTGAAGCACTTCCGGCAGCAAGCGTAAATTTTCCACCTGGTCCTCTATTACTATCTGATGTAAAGAAAAATGTCAACGAAAATTGATCCCCCAATTTAAAACGCTCATCAATGGAATTAATTTTGGCCGGACTCCCCTGATTTGGTCTGAGTTCAATTGCTGTAATTGTCACTGGCATTGTCCTTCCATCTTCATCTGTAGCCATTAATTTATCGCCTACTTTAACCGCACCTTTTATGGGTTCATAAGTCGACGAATAATAACCGACATCAGCAAGAAAAGCAGTAGAAAACGTTGCATTGAAACGATCATAAGCCGGTAAAGCTGGCGTAGTGCCTAACTTCATTATTTTTGTTGAAGCAGTAATTGCCGGACCCGAAGTTTCAAAATAGACTTCCTTAGTACTTCCTTTAGCTAATTTATCATACGGATCAAAAGGTATATTTCCGAAAAACAACTCGCCATTTGCATTTTTCATTTCAAAGATTGATTCGGAAGCATAATCAATATCACGGGCAAATTTCACATGAGAACGATATAATCCATTCTCTAATTTTGCGTCAATGATGGTTAGATCTTGAGCTACGAATATAAAAGGAACTACCAGTAAACCAACCATTAAAAATAGATACTTCATCTTATTCATTTTTTACAAACATACTGATTTTGTGTTTTTTTTCTATCTGAAAACGCACTTTTTTAGGTTTGGAAATTCAAATGAGGTCATTAACTTTGTGATCGTTAATTATACACTCTTTTAATACAATCGCATGTCTAAAATTAAAGTAGCAAACCCTGTCGTAGAATTGGATGGTGACGAAATGACACGTATCATTTGGAAATTCATCAAAGACAAACTCATTCTTCCGTACTTGGATCTGGATATCAAGTACTATGACCTTGGTATCGAAAAAAGGGATGAAACCAATGACCAAATCACGATAGATGCTGCTGAAGCGATTAAACAATACCAAGTAGGTATCAAATGTGCTACCATCACTCCAGATGAGCAACGAGTTCAGGAATTCAGCCTGAAATCGATGTGGAAATCACCGAACGGTACCATTCGTAACATCTTGGACGGAACCGTTTTCCGTGAGCCGATTGTGATGCAAAACGTACCGCGTTTGGTTACCAACTGGACAGCTCCTATCATTGTAGGTCGTCACGCTTTCGGTGATCAATACCGTGCTACTGATGCCGTTTTCAAAGGAAAAGGAAAATTGACAATGACTTTTACTCCGGAAGACGGTGGTGAAGTTCAAAACTTTGAAGTTTACAATTTCAAAGGCGATGGTGTTGGTATGGCTATGTACAATACAGACGAATCGATTGAAGGATTTGCTCGTAGCTGTTTCAATATGGCGTTGACCAAAAAATGGCCGTTGTACCTTTCTACCAAGAATACCATCCTCAAAAAATACGACGGACGTTTCAAAGATATTTTCGAAACCATTTTCCAAAATGAGTTCAAAGCGCAATTTGATGCTGCCGGAATTACCTACGAACACCGTTTGATCGACGACATGGTGGCTTCTGCCTTGAAATGGCACGGAAACTTTGTGTGGGCATGTAAAAACTACGACGGTGACGTACAATCAGATACCGTTGCTCAAGGATTCGGTTCATTAGGTTTGATGACTTCCGTTTTGATTACTCCTGATGGAAAAATCATGGAAGCTGAAGCTGCTCACGGAACAGTGACACGTCACTACCGCGATCACCAAGCCGGTAAGAAAACTTCTACCAACCCGATCGCTTCAATTTTTGCATGGACACGTGGATTGGCGTTCCGTGGTAAATTGGACGGGAACCAGGAATTGATCGATTTCTGCGAGACCTTAGAGCGCGTTTGTATCGAAACGGTTGAATCGGGTATTATGACCAAAGATTTGGCAGTGTGTGTGCACGGTAATAAAGTGAATCACGGTGAGCATTATGTGTATACTGAAGAATTCCTGGATGCATTAGACAAAGGATTGATCGCTAAAATGGCGTAATCGTTTTCATCTATTTAGAATGGAAGGTGTCGATTTTTTCGGCACCTTTTTTTTGTGGTGAAACGGGCGAAATAGACTGTATTCATTGATCTCACAGATTTTTTTTATCCGTTCGTAATATTGCAAATTGGCATATCAAATAAATGGACGTGAATTCGCAAAATTACGAACGGTTTTTCCGGTTGAAAATCGGGCAACTAACAAACCTCAAATCCGCCATCCAACAGAAGTATTTCACCAAGTTTTGATCGTTAAAATGGTGGAATCGATTTTACATAATTTGAATGAAAGGCATCGAAAAAATCGGCACTTTTTTTTTGTGGTGAAACGGGCGGAATAGACTGTATTCATTGATCTCACAGATTTTTTTTATCCGTTCGTAATATTGCAAATTGGCATATCAAATAAATGGACGTGAATTCGCAAAATTACGAACGGTTTTTCCGGTTGAGAATCGCCCGTCTGCCCCCCAAAATCCGCCATCCCCTACATACCTTGTCCCAACTCTAACAGAGTTTCATTACCTTCGTGCAAATGCATTTCGATGAATCGTTTCATTCCCGTGTTAGTGCTCTTCCTAAACATCTCGGTTTCCGGTCAGAATTTTCTGGATCAACACTTGGGAACTTATCGCGGGCAATTACACCTATGCTATCCGAACAGACCAATCGATTCCGTGCAGTTTGAGTTAATCATTCAGCCCACTGAAACACCAGGGCGT
>JBILJP010000122.1:0-12341 GCA_044377135.1 Fluviicola sp. | reverse complement strand
CTAAAACATTCATCTGTGGCGTTGTATTTCGCAGAGATGACTCGCCATCTCTACAAAATACGCCTAACATCTGAACATTTTATGAATTTCTGACGGGTATTCTTATCCCGAACTCACGTTAAAATAGCGTTATTCATAGAGTTGGTGACATCTCAAGCCTGAAAGGTATGAGTTTAAGATTTACTTACTCAAAAACAACATCGCCACCGCCAAATCAGAAGGCGTAGTGATTTTGATGTTTTCTTCGTTGCCGTCAACCAGGTAGATGGCTTCACCCGATTCTTCTACCAGGCTGGCATCGTCGGTAATGGATTCGTGAAAATCGATGTTATACGCATTGCGGATGACCGGTGCATGAAATACTTGTGGCGTTTGCACAATGCGGTAAGCAGCACGTCGCACAGCTTCGCTGCTCGTTCCTTCTATACGTCGCAGTGATTCTTTGATTTCCACTACCGGAATCACGGCTTTGTGCGTAACAACGGCGTCAAACAACCGTTCGATGGTAGCTTTTGAAACCAATGGTCGCACGCCGTCGTGTACCGCAATAATATCGCCGGTGCACACCGCAAGGGCATTTTTGATGGAATGGTAGCGTTCTTCGCCGCCCGCTACAATGAGGTGTTCAATGTGGCAATCGTATTGCGTGCAAAGCTCTTTCCAATCTTCGATGTATTGTTCGGGAAGCGTAAGCACCAACTGACAGCCGGGGATGAAATGGTACAAGCGTTCCAGGGTATGAATCAACACGGGGCGACCCAACAACTCCAGGAATTGTTTGGGCTGATCGGTTCCCATTCGTTTACCGATTCCGCCTGCTGTAATGATGATAGAACGTGTTTCCATGGCATAAAAAAAGTCTCTACAGCTGCAGAGACCTTCGAATATGTTGATTCAATTATTTCAGTTGATTCGGATCTTTAGCCGCTTTGTCACTGAGTTTTTTCTGGGTAATTAACCAATAGAAAAGACCGAAAAATCCAAGCAAGATGAATGAATAATTTGCTTTATCCCCCACCCAGTCAAAAAACTGAAATGACCACTGAAGAAAATCTGCTATTGCCTGGAAAAATGGAGTAGAACTCATAACAATTAAATTTTATGCAACAAAGAAAGTAATTTATTCTAACAGCACAATTGATTCGGGCATTTTTTCAACAAAAAAAGCGTGTTTTGCGCAATCAATTACTGCAACCTTTGCCAATGACAAGCCGAATATTCCTTCTTTCAAAAGATATCAACGGTATTCAACAATCACCGAGCTAAATGTTATATTTGTCACATACTGAAAGAACTATGAAACAGGTATTGATCGTAATAGGTGCGGCGATGGTGTTGCTTACAGCTTGTTCACCACGAACTACAGGTGGTATTGAAGTAACAGATCAGGCAGACAGTTTGAGTGTTGTTGTTGACGAGACACCGGAAGATATGAATGTAACACCAAAAGATTCGCTTTCCGTTTTTTACGGAACCATCCTGAACACGCAAAGTTATTGCGGAGGAGCCCGTCCGCCACAAGAATTACTCAACGAGTTGGCTACACCAAAACCGTACGGGAATCGTTCGCTGGTATTTGTTCATACAACTTCGCACAAAGAATACACATTTACTACCGATGAGCACGGACACTACGAGGTTGAATTACCTCTGGGGAAGTATGAGCTTCGTCCGGGTAAACGCTTCAATACCGAAGAGGAAAACTATACTTACGACCCCAATTGCAGCGTTTGGTTGACCACTGTTTTGGCTACCTTGGAAGTGCTTCCGCCGTTTAGTGACAATATCAAAGATTTTACCATTCACATTCCATGTGATCCGTGCGATCCGAATATTCGCTTGCGACCTTAGGGAATTTCAATGGAATTATAAATTGAAGAATTATAAATTATAAAGAAGGGAGCTTGGTAATCCTTTATAATTCAATCATTCATAATTAGTTTTGCGTTTTTCTTCCGCGTATATTTCCATGTCCAATATTGCATGAGTGGCACGCCAACTGCTGTAGGAGCCAACCACGGAATCCAGGCCGGTTCTACGTTTCGTACATTCACCACCACAAACGCTGTAAAAGTGGCAATGTAAGAACCCATCATAAAACCGATGTGTCGTGCCAACCAGGCCAGTTTCGGAATGGTTTTCCCTGAAAAAACAGCGTAATAGGTCCGTAAATCAACGATGACCAATGAAAGGCAAATACCGCCGAACACCAACAACACAGTATTAAAAGTGGCGATCATAAAAATGCCCGTTACCAACCCCAATGCGGTTGCCGACCAATCTATCCAGTTTGGGCTAAGCCCTTTGTTTTTCACCGAACGGTATCCACCGATATTTTGGTAAGCGGCAAATCCGGCTATTAACAATAAGAACTCGTTGAGTTTAATGGTCGAAACAATTCCTGCCGATACTGCAACAATGAGCATGAGGTAAAAAAACGTTCGCCCGGTGAGTTTGTGTGTGCGTTGTCCCTTTTTGGAAAGAATGGCCCAGAGTCCAACTCCTAAGGCTGCAAATCCTGCAACGACATGGATAATCAAAACCACGGTAATCAACAATTTCATAACGGTATTTTTTCTTGCAAACTTGGCGTAACCCGAACCAAGGTACAAGCTCAAAGGGTTCAATGGAAATGTTTGGGATTTTCTGCTTGTTATTCGGGATGTTTTGTGCGGTTTTGGGATGAAATGACAAGGTGGTTGCAGGTCTTAACAACCCGATTGGACAACCAAATGGTGCATTTTCCTATTTTTACCGCAAACGCAAATGATCATGTTGTCCTTTTTACGTCGTCCTTATCCGCAAGAGCTAGATTTACGTCGCTTGCTAACAACTGCGCTATTATTCGGGTTGTTTGTCGGAGCGTTTCTGTTTTTCTTTCAACCCTTCGGAATTCAAAATTTGGGCAATAAAAGAGCTCTTGTTTGTGCCGGTTTCGGGTTATGGTCTATGGTAGCCATCATCTTGCTTAACGGTTTGTTGCCAATGCTTTTACCAAAAGCTTTTAGGGAACAAAGATGGACAGTCGGGAAAGAAATCTTGTGGTCGACGGTTCATTGTGCGGTGATCGGCTTGGGCAATTCCCTATACGTTGTATGGCTGAATATGGAACAGTGGACCTGGCAATTGTTACTGACCTATGAAGTTTACACGGTGGCCGTCGGGTTGTTCCCCATCACGGTTTCTACCTTGCTGCGCGAAGTGCGACTCAATCGGATGTACCGCGAGCAATCAACCGAATTGACAACGCACCTGCATCCGCTGGAAGTAACGCATTCACCTGTAACTCTTCCTTCCGATAACAAAAACGAAGCCTTGACCATCGACCCGGACGACTTGATCTATATCGAAGCAACCGACAACTACGTAACGGTGTTTTACCGAAAAGAAAACACGGTGACAAAAGCGGTTTTGCGTTCCACCCTCAAAGCACAGGAGGAAGCATTAAACACCATTCCGGGTATGTTCCGCGCGCATAAAAGTTACCTGGTCAATTGCAATCGCATTACCAATGTATCGGGCAACGCCCAAGGGTATAAATTGCAGTTGGAAGGAATCGAACCAACAATTCCCGTTTCGCGCAAGCAGAATGAAGAGTTGAGGAGAAGGGTGTGGTGATCCTACTTTTTTCTTGATAAAGAGTCAGCCGCGGCTGACGAAGACAACTTGTAGTACGCGGTTGGTGGATGTAACACGGAGGTAAGTAGGCAAAAAATCAAGGCTGAAATCAACAGTCGATCCTACCTCAACCCAAAATTGTACGCCAGAGGCATGCGGTCTCCTTAACGCAGCTTGTTATCTTGCGATTCTATTTGATAATCTTACTTTTTTCCAAAGCAAAAAAAGTAAGCAAAAATGCATTGATGCCATTTCTAAGCCGCTCGTGATCCGCCTTTCGGCGGACTGTGTTTTAAGGTCAAAAGTGGCAGATCAGGATCTGAAACGCAACACACAGCAGATTTGGCAATCGCTGTGCGTTTTAGCGCTTTTGACAAAACACAACGAAAACAGCCATTTTTCTTACTTCGCTTCCTGAAATGGCATTTCTCCGCAGTCATTAATTTTAGAAAAACTGTAAATACCGGGAACGAAGTTGTCAACTTTGATTAAAGAGGAATCACATCAAGGAAAGACTCGCCTTTCCAGATTTTTGAAAAGCGTGGATTGGTGTTGTTTTCGAATTCAAAAACTCCGGTTGCGGGATTAAACATGAACGTGGCTTTGTCTTCTAGCTTCAGGCCGTCATCATCTACTTCTTTACCTTCTTCATCCAATTCATTGAATGAGTAGGTGCTTTTTAGCACAATTTGCTTTTTGTTGGCAGAAAGTACGGCGGTTTCTAAAAACGAAAAAGTAGTTGGTTCCGATTCGGTTTCTACATAAGAATCAACTGAATTGTACTCAAAGATAATTTTTAGCCGATTATCAGATACGCGCACATAATACATTTCTACTACGCTATTATTCGAGCCGCTATCCGTGCTTCCGAAAACACACCAATCGTTTTTGAAATCATAACTCAACTTTCCTTGTTTGTAATAAAAATCTTCACCGCGGTAGGTCGAAATGGAATCTAGCCTCGCAACCGAATTTCTTGCTTTTTTCAATAATGTATATTGAATGATCATCGGAGAAAATTGCTGTTCGATGCTGAAATTGTTGTTCAGATCAATCACGTGTATGCTATCGATGGGGTCTGTGTATTCTTCGGTTTCAGCGCTTGTGCTTTCGGAAGAAAGTGAAGCGATTTTATCATGTGTGGCAGGTTTCGATTGGCACTGCATTAACAGAGCTAATGCTGCAATGAGAAATAACGAACGTGTTGTTTTGATAGGACGGACTATTAGGCAGATGAAAAAGTAGGTTCTAACACCAACAACCGCTCACCGGGAACGATTGTTGGCATTGAAAAGTTCATTCATTAAGCGGCGCTAGCACCGATAAGAATGATAATGGCAAGTGCGCTAATACACAGACCAACGATCGCACAGATTCGTCCGGCATTCATTTGTTTGTAAGAACTTTCGTCATAACGTCCTGGATCATTTTGGTACGCTTCCATAGGACGTTTCGTTGTACTTAGTGTGATAATAGCTAAAATAATACCGATTAGTCCTGCTAATACAATAGATATAATTCCCATGGCTAAAGCACCACCTGCACCTTGCAGTTTTTCTTTCGGTGCATTGGAGTTCCAATTGGTGTTTGAGTCAATAATTTCTTCGCTCATAAGTTGATTTATTTAGATAATTGTGCAGACTAAAATAGTGGAATTAGTTAAAAATCAAGAATTAGCTCCTACGATAATCAATACAATGATAAGTGCAAAGCCGGACAAGGATAAACCGACAATGGCACAGGTGCGCCCCGATTTAACTTGTCTGAAAGAAGCTTCGTCATAACGATCCGGAAAATCATGGTACATCTGCACTTTGCTTCCGGAAGTTGCCAAGGTGATGATTCCCATTATAGGTCCTAATAAACCTAAGAAAAATACGATGCTCAAAATTCCCATAGCCAATATGCCTCCCGATCCGGGAATTCGTTCTCTTCTGCCGGAATTGTTCCAGTTGTTTGAGTCAATAATGTCGCTCATAAGTTGTTGTTTAAATAATAGTTGGGTCTAAAATAAAAGAAATTAATTGAAGTTTACCATTCCTTCTATCTTTGTCTTTCGCATGAAGAAACGGAAACAAACAACGGGCAAACGGTCTTTGGGAATCTTGGTTGTACTACTAATCGGAGCGTCGGTTGCGTATTATGCGTTTCAAAAAACCGAGCACCGTAAACGACTAAAAGCCGAGGCTGAGGTTTCGTTCGATCCGGAGTTTAATCCCTTGCCAGCCGGTTTTGCCCGCCAACACCGCGATTCCATTCAGGCATTTTTTTATGATCAATTGCAACTGAAAGCTTTTCACGGCATGTTTTTGGTCGCGAAAAACGGTGAAATTATCTATGAGCGGTATCAAGGGGTTGCCAACGAAGAAACCGATATGCGTTTTAATGCGGAAACACCGGTTCACGTAGCGTCGATTTCAAAAACCATCACGTCTATTGCGGTGTTGCGGTTGGTAGATCAGCACAAAATTAAACTCGATCAAGACATTCGGCATTACCTGCCCGACATTCCTTACAAAGGCATTACGGTGCGCATGTTGCTCAATCACCGCAGTGGCATTCCGTATTACGGGTATTTCCCAAAGGAGATTAGTCCGCCCGACAAACCGATGACCAATAAGCGCATTCTACGCATTCTGAAACACTACCAACCCAAGTTGTATTTTCCGTCGAATACGCAATTTGCCTATTGCAATACCAACTATGCTTTGCTGGCGCTGATTGTTGAAAAAGTGACCAAACGACGTTTCCCGAAAGCCATGGAAGAATTGGTGTTCGAGCCTTTGAAGATGAAGCATTCGTTTATCTACGAACCAGAACGAGATAGCCTTCCAATGGCACTTTCGTACAATTCACGCGGGGTGTTGCAAGAAGTGACCGAACTCGATCTTGTGTACGGCGATAAGAACCTTTACACAACCGCCCGCGATTTGCTCCGGCTCGATAAAGCAACTTATTCAAACGACTTTCTGAGTAAAAAAATGAAAGCCGAAATGTTCAAAGGCTACAGCTACGAACGTCCCGGAAAAGCCAACTACGGTTTGGGAATTCGCATTCGGGAAGAAAAAGGCAAAACCCCGTTCTTTTTCCACACCGGTTGGTGGCACGGCAATACGGGTTGTTACGCTTCCATGCGCTCCGATACGGTTTGCATGATCATTCTTTCCAATCACTATACCCGACGCGTGTTCGGCATCAATCGCCTGTCTTTGGCATTCGGTAATTATCCGTTTGCGCCGCTCGATCCGATGGAGAAGGAAACGGAAGAAGGGAAGGGGGAATAACAACGAACCGCAATATCAGCTTTCTTTTCGCGTTAGAGCGGTAAGAAATGAAATCATGCAAATCACCCACAAACACACCTTATTCCTTTCCTGTATCTTGGCCCTTCTGGTACTTTTTGTGCCGATTGTGTGGCTACAAGTAAGTCGCGGCGGATACGAAGTGTACGGACCAACCGTGCCGCATGTGTACATTTATGGCGGAGGCATTACGGGCAAAGACGTGTCATGGTGGGGAATAGGTTTTGCAGTTAACTTTCAACGATTTTTCATCGGTATTTTCTTCTTGCTTGGATTGTGGGGATTATTCGTTTCGCGTGCAACCAATGCAATCGTGTTATTGATTCTTCAGGCGCTGCTATTGGTGCTGTTTCCGTTTTGGATGATGGCTTACATTGGTGGCGTTTCCAATAATAGTGATGGAGCCGGGTTGACACCACATTTGCATATCGGGATGATGATTTATGGTGTGTTGGTTGTTCTCAATGTGATGTCTTTTGTGAAAGTGATTCGCAACCGCCACCTGTTTTTACCATAAGAAAAAGGCCATCAACCGAAGTTGACAGCCTTTCGTATGATTCAAATAATCGCAATCAAACACACCTTATTTGTAGGTGTAATACGGTCTGCGTTTGATGTATTGTTGATGTTCGCCAAACATGGCAACGTAAAATTCAGACCAACCGCCCATGCGCACGCGCAACAAGTCATACTTTTCAGGAAGCGTCATGGCTCCGTCGAAAGTTTCCGGATTGGCGCAGGTAACCGTAATCATATTCGACCCCAATTTACCGTGCGAGAAATCGGTGATGAGTTGCGTGAGCTGATCCAACGGGAAATCTTCGCGAATGTTTAAGTCGATTGGAGCCGCATTGGCAATTCCGTGATTGATCGCCGGAATGTTCCACGATTTCAACGATTCGAAGGCGTTGCTTTGCTGATCGTTGAACGGCAGGTCAACCGGCCACGGAGCAGCCGAACAGTCATCGCCGATCGGTTGACCGCTCAAACGTCCGTCTGGTGAGGCGCCGATGCCCATACCGACACCCAGGTTGTCTTCAAACGTTCCCACACCCGGTGTTACCACAAAGGCAAACGGTCGGTCTGGCGTTCCGTATTTTTTCTGCAGATTTTCGTACGCTGTTTTGATGGAAGGAATCGGGTTTTGGTAACAATCGTGGATGATTTCAACCAACTTAGCCGTTACGGTTTCAGCCAGGGCAGTCAATTCTTCGTTATAACCAATCCCGAATTTCGGAAATTGCAGCGCGTATTCTCTCAATTCCTTAAACGCTTGCGCGTCTTCAGCTTTTCTGATATCGCCCTCCAGTTCGGTGTAGAACGGTGCCGTCATGTTATTGCCCCAATTGCATTGCAACGCCAGTAATAACTGAGGTAGGGTGCAACGCGCTGTTTGTTCGTTAAATACCAATTGTTTGATGGAAAACAACGAGTTGATGGCATTGACCAAACCGCACATCATCGGCGCCACAATGTGGTATTTGGCACCTCCATTGGTCAAATCGCGACCTGTAGCCAGCGAATCGGATAGAAAAGCCGAGAACAACGGACTAGGTGAATAGTTGTAAATACTTCCATAGCTGTTCATCAAGGTATTGAAGAAACTATTCATCTGCCAGCGCCAGTGGGTGTAGAAAATATCCAGAAACTGATCAAACGATTGAATCTCGGCAGCTGGTGGCGAGTTCCACGAAGATTTGAGTCCGCGTAAGTTTACCGGTCCGGCGTTTTGTACGTTACATCCTTGGTTCAAAGCATATTCAATCATTGGAGGAACAACGGTATAACTAAACGCCCATTCGGTTTTACCCGGAATGATGACTTCGTAACAACCGTCGCAAGCGTAATCGCGGGCATCGGCCAAACTCAGCGGTCCGCAGTCGCGAATGGCATCTACCAATTTGTCATCGTTGAGCATAATCGGATGCGCACCACCGCTCAATACGGCTTTGGCAGCTTCTTCAAACAATTTCGGTTCCATTTTTTTGTGCACACGAAGCGACAAACACGGCGCGTTGAGTGGTAATCTTCGGGCCGAACGCAGACACATCAACGTCAATTCGTTGGAAGCATCTTCGGGTTCGGCATTTCCGTTTGCTTTATATCCGCCCACGGTAACTTGCTGTACCCACTGATTGATCGCTGCTCCTTGCGGGAAATTGCCGGCAGAATAGAAAACTGCTCCGGTTCCGTAAGTGAGGTAATCGTTCAAATGATTGTAGTTGTACAATACGGTTTCGTCCATTTTCAACCAAAACGAATCCAGGGCTTCTTGCGCTTGTTCGGGAGTAAGCACCTTGTTTTTCAGGTCTTTTTCCAGCAAGCCGATCAATACTTGATCTAAACGCCCAATCGACATCGGTTCACCGGTTTGGTGCAAGGCACAATTGGTAATGAATACCAACTGCAATCCTTCGATAAACGATTCGGCACCATGGTGAGCCAATTTGCGCATCCGCACGGCAATGTCTTTCAGATTGGCAATGTCATCAGGTGCATAATCTTTGGTTTTCTTCGCCATTTTTTCTGCCAAAACAGCGTAGGCTTCAATGAATTTTGAAAGTCCGTCGAGTGCCCAAACCACCGATTGGTAAAAGTCTTTTTGATCGCCCTTGGCAGTTTTTAGCTTAGCGGCAAAAGCAGCCGAAATGGTGTCAATTCCCTGATCGATTAGCAAGGGATAATCCGGAATATTGTGCCCTGTAGAACTGTATTCGTTCAGCATGGAAAAGAAACCTTCGAGCCGTTCGTCTTCGTTAAGGTATTCCATTACCTGCGAACCGATTCCGAGTGATAATTGAGGCATATTTCCCACCACAATTTCAGACGGATCAATGTACATCAGGTTGGCGCGACTACTGTATTCGGGGCTGATCAATACTTTCGATAAACTGATCTGTGTTGCTTTTCCTTTTCGCAAGGTGACCGATGCATTCATCAAATGCTGGTCTTTCGGCGACAAATAATCTTTCAGGTTGCCCAACGGTGGCGTTTCGCGTTTTTTGTACCATGTATCCTGCCAGCGCGAAAATTGTTTGTTGATGATCACCATAATGCGCTCCGAAATCGGGCAATCTTCGGTGAGTTTAGACCTACGGATTTTATTTTGGTAATCAACCGCGTTGTAAAACAGGTAACCGTTGTCGCTTCGAATATCGAAATACGGATTCACGGTAACTTCCTGATTGGATCCCGGAGTATCGGCTAGTTTACATTCGCTCAAACTCGGAATGTACCAGTAAGAACCGGCCACTCCGCGCGTAACGCTAAACAATTGATCTTGCACAAATCCTTTTTTAGGTCCGGCAATGCCATCCAGAATGGTATCTAAAATGTGAGTGGATTGGGCGTAACCGGCAAAAAAGATTCCCTTTTCGTTGGCTTTGTTTTCGGTTTTATGGCCGTAAGGTAGGGCTTGTCGCACCAGGCGCATGTTCACTTTTTCGTGATCGATTTGTCGCACGCGTTTGATGTGACTCGATTCATCGTGCATGGGAATGATGCGGTCTTTTTTATCGCGACCAATCATGTTTTCTTTGTCCAGCTCCGACATGTTGTTGAGTTTGTCCCAATCGTGCTTGAATTTCTGGGTAATCAGGAACGCACCTCCGCTGTGTTTGGGGTCGTAATCACCGATAACCACACGATCAGAAAGGTCTTGAATATCTGCCGGATTTTCCAAACCGTCGGTAAATCTTCCACCCAGAACTTTGCCTTTGTTGCGCTTTTCAGCGGGCACAATCAGTGGTTGTTCACCTGGATTTTTCGACAAAAGCGGTTGCAACATTCCTTCAATCAGCTGTAGCAGTTTTTCAGCATGTTCGGGGTTGTCTGATTTGATATGAAACCACAAATCGCCTCCGGTATTTCCCAAAAACAATTTGTGTTGACGTAATTTTTCTTTACCGCCCATTCCTTCCGGCAATTGTCCGCCGAAGAATTCGCTCCAGGCTTCCAGCAATTCAAATCCGATACCTGCTATCACCACGGTTTTAAACCCTAGTTGGGCGCATGTTCGGTCTAAATCACGCACCAATTGTTGCCAAACGGCGTAGGCTTTTTTATCGCGATTTTCAAGATACCACGTGGTGTAAATACCATAATCCGGAAAATATGCGAGCCCTTTTTGGGCATTGTCGATACTAGTTGTTGCCATGAATAGTATTATTAATGATAGAAATTAAACCGCTTTTCGGTCTTTGTTTTTGGGTGAAAAATAGGCGCTGTACGATTTTTGCATGTATTCCAGTAATACATCATCGTGCGGTATTTCACTCTGGGTTAAGTCAGCCACAATATCGGCCATGAGGCGATGCAGCGAATTGATGCCATAACCCTTGCCATTGGTTTTACGCGGGTAATCCAGCGGTTTCACTTCAGGAAGATCATCGGTTCGCGGTTTGTCAAGGGTGAGAATTCCAGAGAAATCCGGAGCCGCGTCTGAGCGTGGCGTCAAACCGTCCAAATCAAACAACAATTGAAGTGTTTTTATCAACGAAGTATGATCGTATGGTGTGTAACCCGAAGGACGAGCGATCAATCCTTTTTTGATGTACGGGTTAACTAGAACGCAAGGAACACGCAAACCGAAACGGTTAAAAAGGAATCCTTGTTGTCCGGGTTGTTCATCTTTCATCGGACTCACAGCACCACCCATTGGCGGGAAATGGTCGTAACAACCACCGTGCTCATCGTAAGTAATGATCAATAATGTTTCGTTGAAAGACGGAGAGTTTTTTACTGCATTGTACACGTCGGCAATCAATTGCTCCCCCGGACGAATATCTGCCGGCGGATGTTGGTCGTTTTGCAAATCGCCCCCGAAATTTGGTTCCAGAAAACAATACGAAGGCAACGAACCTGTTTTGCAGTTTTGATAGAATTGGTCAAGCGTTCCGAAGTTCGGATCCAGGCGCGGATCGTGCAATTGTTTCATCGTCAACCGGGTTAGCGAAAAATGATCTTTCCCAAATTTGCCCGGAGCATCTTCTTCTTTTTTCTTCTTGCTTCCCGTGAGCAGGTTGTTGCTGTAAACCGCCCAACTGAGTGACGTATCGCCCTTGTCTATTTTCTCCTGAATACGGTTAAAAACGGTTGGTGAGATGGTATAGGGATTGGGATTGTTGTTGACATTGCCGTCTGAAGTAGCGGCGTGAATAAACGATCGGTTGGGAAGGGTTTGACTTGGAACCGAGCAATGGTATTGATCGCACACGGCAAAACTTCTGGCCAATTCACTTAGCACAGGCGTTTGTTCGGGCGTGTAACATTTCATGATATCGCGCGGATTTGTGGGAGAATCGCCATACGTGAGTGTTCCGTAAAGCATGGCGTTCTGGTAGTTTTGTACAAACCCCATGTTGATCGGAGCGGGCGGATACAATTCTCCGACCTGGTATTTGAGAAACAACTGATGGGTAG
>JBILJP010000478.1:0-3483 GCA_044377135.1 Fluviicola sp. | reverse complement strand
AAAAAAAATTAAAAAAAACTAAAAATCGCTGTAACTTTATTGAGGCTTCCCTGTCTTACAAGAGATGATTATGCTACATGAACGCAAAAGACTACAATAACGCAATTGATCAATACGCAGATAATATCTTTCGTTTTGTGCTCAAACACACACGAAACAAGATGCTGGCGGATGACATTGTACAAGAGACTTTTGCTAAAGTGTGGGAAAAACATGAAGACGTACAGGTAGAAAAAGCAAAATCGTATTTGTTTACTACCGCCTACCATTGTTTGGTAGATGTCATGAAAAAAGAAGGTCGCTCGGGAACGTTAGACGGAATCGAACGACAAGGAACGCAGGACAGCTCGCATTTGTTTGATATTCAGAAAGTACTCCAGGAAGCATTGGAACGCCTTCCTGAAATACAAAAAACAGTGGTGTTGTTGCGCGATTATGAAGGTTATCACTACGATGAAATCGCCGAAATTACCGGTTTGACCGAATCGCAAGTGAAAGTATATATCTTCCGTGCCAGACAGACATTGAAGACTTATTTGAAAGACATAGAATTAGTAGCATGAATATGCCCATAACGATAGAAAATTACGAAGCGTTTTACCTGGATTACCTTGAGGGAAATCTGTCGGGTGAAACGTTGGTTGCCTTTGAAGCATTTTTGGCGGCTCATCCGGAACTTTCCGTTGATGACGATGCGCTGGTTACGCTTCCTGTTTCGGAAGAATCGTTTGATGCGGTTCAAAAATTATCTATGAAGCAAGGCATAAGCATGGACGATTTGAATGCGGAAACCATTGAATTTTTCCTTATCGCTCGTGAAGAAGGTTTGCTTTCTCAGGAACAATCTGCCCATCTCAATCACTGGTTGGAAGCCAATGCCCATTATCAGCAAGATGCGCGCCTTTATGCGTTGACCACATTTGAAGCTGATTCTGCTATCGTTTACGAAGGAAAAGCAGGTTTAAAAAAACCGATCGGTGGACGTGTAATCCCGATGTGGTTTACCGGTTTGGCAGTTGCAGCAGGTTTGGCGCTTTTGTTTACCATTGGTATCAATCAAAACGAGCCTAATGGCAAACCTGAATTTCATCCGACGGTTGCAAAAGTAGATACGAATTCCAATACATACTCCGGTAAAGTGATTACTCCCGAAGGAGACGACACCGTTAAGACCAACAACGGAAAATCGGCACAAAGTGATAATCAAACTCCTTCAAACGGACGTAAGAAAGTAAACAAACAACAACCGAGTTCACCAAGACGTCCGGTTTACCAACACAGCATTTTGCATGAAGGTACTGTTTTGGCCTCCTTGGAAAAACGTCATGCGCAATTATCATCGGGCGGTAATAAAACCATCACACCAATGGTGATTTCTCAATCGACCAAAGTAGTACCGGAAACACTTCCGACTGAAGATTTGGCCTTTGTTACGGTTGACGAAATGAAAAACCCGATCAAACCGGTAACATCGCGCCTTTCGGAAACCTTGAAGACTCCAGTAGATTTCAGAACAGCGAAAGCAGCCAAGAAAAAAGGTGGTGGTTTTTACTTCAAAATCGGTAAAGTGGAGGTTTCGCACCAAACGGCTAGTTTGTAAGTTAAGTTCATCAGTTTTTAAGTTTAATTAGTTGACGTTTTCATTTTTTAGGTTCAAAACGTATTCAACTTAAAAACTCACCAACTTACAAAACTCAAAAGCGCATTATCCTATTCGGCAGTTGTTGGAAAAAGAAATTCTGAAAAAGGAATGTAAAACCTCAGTTCGATTTTAAATTTAGATTCAGAATTCGGTTTTAAAAATGACAAACGAGACGGTTTTATGAAGAATAGCAGGCTATTTCAAATGAAACCAACGAAGTGTGTCGTTTTTAAAATGAATAGCCATTTTTGATTATTCACCTATAAATACTCATCTTTTTCGCGAATACTCCTCGAAATAACCCGTTATTACTTCGTCGCTTTCACTAAAATCTAAGCATTTATAGGCGTTCTGAACAAAATTTAAAACCTAACTGAGGTTAAAACCAAGAAAACAACTATTTTTAGCCGAACCTAGATGAAAGAAACATCCTTCATAGAGCAAAACAAAGAGAAATGGAAACGTTTTCAAGACCTTGCCGCTAATAAGCAAGGTGATCCTGAAGAAATTGCCGATCTCTACTCCGATATTACGGACGATTTGAGCTATGCCCAAACTTTTTACAATCGCAGAACGGTTCGTGTTTACCTGAATCAAATTGCTCAGGGAATACATAATTTGGTGCACAAAGAGCGCAGCGAATCACTCGGAAAGTTCTTCACCGTTTGGAAAACTTCTCTTCCGATTGAGATTTACCGATCGCGTAAACACTTGCTATTTGCCTTGTGTTTGTTTTTGTTTTGGGCCATTCTAGGAGCGGTTACTACCGATTTTAATCCTGATTTTCCGCGTTCGGTGATGGGCGACGATTATGTTGACATGACCTTAGACAACATTTCAAAAGGCGACCCATTAGGCGTTTATCACAGCGACTCGCAAGTGAAAATGTTCTTCGACATTACCATCAACAACATTCGTGTTGCGTTCCTCACCTTTATTTTAGGCATTTTCTTTACCATTGGAACCCACATTTTCATTTTCAACAATGGTGTCATGTTGGGAGCTTTTCAGTATTTCTTTTACCTGAAAGGTGTACTTATTACCTCCTTTTTGGGAATTTGGATTCACGGCGCTTTTGAGATCAGTTCCATTGTCATAGCCGGAGGAGCGGGAATAACCCTCGGGAATGGCTGGCTTTTTCCAGGATCCTATACCCGATTGCAAAGTCTACAACTTTCTGCCAAACGCGGATTGAAAATCATGATGAGTTTGGTGCCGTTCCTGATTGCTGCCGGATTCTTGGAAAGTTTTGTAACACACAATTACCTCGTTTTACCCGAATGGTCAAAATGGACGCTCATTATGGTTTCCTTTGGTTTGATCGTGTTTTATTACATCATTTACCCAGTGATGGTAGCGCGCAAACATCCCGAATTGGTGTACGAGCAAAATGTTCCACCTCAACAATACCAGGAACGTTTTAACTTACACAAACTGCGTGGTTTTGGTCAGATGTTTGCCGACACGTTTGCTTTTTACCGTGTGCACATCGGGAAAATCATTAAGATTAACTTACTGCTTACATTGCCGTTGATTCTAGTAATGGTGGTATTGCAGGATAGTGCCAGATACGAAGACATTACCCATCAATATTGGTACGATTGGTCGGCACAATTTGAAATCATGATGGGCTTTGGGATGAAAAGTCTGCAAGATGTATTGGTAATGCTGGGCTGGACCTATGTTTTTGCCGTGCTGATGATTTCGGTTTTTTACGGCTTCAAATACCAGGATAAAAAACTCGATTGGGGAACATTTTTCAGCTTCTGCTTCAAAAATTTATTCGGCGTTTGGCTCTGTAATTTCATGCTGTACGTCATGATTTTCTTAGTGCCATGGTA
>JBILJP010000121.1:0-12365 GCA_044377135.1 Fluviicola sp. | reverse complement strand
TGGGATCAAATTCGTTTGATCGCTGAAGATAAGATGCCAGACATGAACTGTTTTACAGTTGATGCGGCAATGACAATGATCGCCGGAACGGCTCGTAGTATGGGTGTAACTGTTAAAGGTGGTGAAGCACCCGCAACTAAATAAGCATTGACATCATGGGAAGAATTTCTAAAAAAAGAAAAGAGATTTTAGCTAAGTATGACTTAACTAAAACTTACACCTTGGTTGAAGCGTGTGATTTAGTAAAAACGGTTACCACTACCAAGTTTGATGCTTCGGTAGACATCAGCGTTCGTTTAGGAGTAGATCCACGTAAAGCGAACCAAATGGTTCGTGGAACCGTTGCTTTGCCTCACGGAACCGGAAAAGATGTACGAGTACTTGTACTTTGTACACCTGACAAGGAAGCCGAAGCAAAAGCAGCAGGTGCCGAATTCGTTGGATTGGACGATTTCATCGAAAAGATCAAAGGTGGTTGGACAGATATCGACGTGATTATCACCATGCCGTCTGTAATGGGTAAAGTGGGTGCACTAGGACGTGTTCTTGGACCACGAGGCTTAATGCCGAACCCTAAGACAGGTACAGTGACTATGGAAGTTGGTAAAGCCGTTGAAGAAGTGAAGGCAGGTAAGATTGACTTCAAAGTTGACAAGTATGGTAATATCCACACGTCTATCGGAAAAGCAAGCTTCGAAGGAGGTAAGATTAAAGATAATGCGTTTGAATTGATCCAACAATTGATCAAATTGAAGCCGTCTGCTGCAAAAGGAACATACATCAAAAGTATTTTCATCAGTTCTACAATGTCGCCAAGTATCCAAATCGACGCGAAATCTGTAGTAGCTTAAAATCTTGAAGAATGAATAAAGATCAAAAATCACAGTACATTGACGATCTTGCTCAAGATTTATCTCAAGCAAACGTCTTCTATCTTGCAGACACAGCAGGCCTTACAGTTGAAACAATCAACCAGTTACGTCGTCGTTGCTTTCAACAAGGAATTACTTTACGTGTTGTAAAGAATACCTTGCTAGCAAAAGCGATGGAACGTGTTGAAGGTAGAGATTACGGACAATTACCTGAAGTATTGGGCGGTCCTACATCTATCATGTTCTCTGAAGTAGGTAATGCACCTGCAAAATTGATTAAAGAATTCCGCAAAAAAAGTGAGAAACCGCTTCTTAAAGGTGCTTACATTGAAGATGCAATCTTTGTTGGTGACAACCAATTGGATATGCTTGTAGCAATTAAGTCACGTGAAGAGTTGATCGGTGATATCATCGGATTGCTACAAAGCCCTGCGAAAAATGTTATCTCAGGTCTTACAGGTGGTGGTCAGAAAATTGCCGGAATCCTTAAAACGCTCGAAGAACGAGCATAACGCTTACGCTGATTGCATGTAGCCAGTAGCTTTAGCGATGGCACAAGCTTCAACGAAGACACAAGTAATTAAAATAATTAAGAACCTTTTTTAAATTTAATAAAAATGGCTGATTTAAAACAAATCGCAGAAACGCTAGTAAATCTTACAGTAAAAGAAGTTAACGAACTAGCTACAATTTTGAAAGACGAGTACGGTATTGAGCCTGCAGCTGCAGCTCCTGTTATGATGGCAGGTGGTGGTGGCGGTGGCGCTGAAGCTGCTGCTGAGCAAACTGAATTCACTGTAATCTTGAAAGCAGCTGGTGCTAACAAACTTGCAGTTGTTAAGTTGGTGAAAGAATTAACTGGTCAAGGTTTGAAAGAATCTAAAGATCTAGTTGACGGAGCTCCTACAACATTGAAAGAAGGTGTTTCAAAAGACGAAGCTAACGCTTTGAAGACTCAGCTTGAAGAAGCTGGTGCAGAAGTTGAAGTTAAGTAATTCATTACTTTATTGACAGGAAAAGGTGTCCGCCTCAGGCGGACGCCCTTTCCTGTTTTTCAGCATACAAGAAGAATAAAGTCCTTTCTCAATTAAATATTTTTAACCTTGGCAACAACAAGCAACACAATAACGAGAATTAATTTTGCCTCAAGCAAAAATCAGTTCGCTTATCCGGATTTTCTGGATATTCAGCTTAAATCCTTCCAAGAGTTTTTCCAGTTGGAAACAACCCCTGAAAATCGTGAAAGTGAAGGATTGTACAAGGTATTTGCGGAGAACTTCCCAATTACTGATACACGAAACCAATTCGTGTTGGAGTTCCTCGATTACTTCATCGATCCACCTCGTTACACCATCGAAGAGTGTATCGAACGTGGTCTGACTTACAGCGTTCCGCTGAAAGCAAAACTGAAATTGTATTGTACCGATCCTGAACACGAAGATTTCGAAACCATCGTGCAGGACGTATATTTGGGTACGATTCCGTACATGACACCAAAAGGTTCGTTTGTAATCAATGGTGCTGAACGTGTAATCGTTTCTCAGTTGCACCGTTCACCGGGAGTATTCTTCGGACAAAGTCGTCACGCCAATGGTACTAAATTGTACTCGGCTCGTGTGATTCCGTTCAAAGGTTCTTGGATCGAATTTGCAACAGATATCAACAGTGTAATGTACGCTTACATCGACCGTAAGAAGAAATTACCTGTGACCACATTGTTCCGTGCAATTGGTTATGAAACTGATAAAGACATTTTGGAAATATTTGGCCTTGCCGACGAGGTGAAGGTGAATAAAGCTAACCTGAAAAAATGCGTTGGTCGCCGTTTGGCAGCACGTGTTTTGAAATCATGGATCGAAGATTTCGGTGATGAGGATACAGGTGAAGTTGTTTCTATTGAACGTAATGAAGTGATCTTGGATCGTGAAACAATGTTGGAGGAATTCCACATCGACACAATCCTGGATGCAGGTGTGAAAACGTTGATCTTCCACAAAGAAGATGCAAACACAGCTGATTATACCATCATCTACAACACGCTTCAAAAAGATACGTCCAATTCTGAAAAAGAAGCGGTGGAACACATCTACCGTCAATTGCGTAACGCTGAACCACCTGATTATGAAACGGCAAAAGGTGTATTTGAGAAATTATTCTTCTCTGATGCACGTTATGACCTTGGTGAGGTAGGTCGTTACCGAATGAACAAAAAATTAAACATCGACAGCTCGGAAGAGTCGCGCGTGTTGACGAAAAACGATATCCTTTGCATCATCAAGTACTTGATCGAATTGATCAACTCGAAAGCAGATGTGGATGATATCGACCACTTGTCGAACCGTCGTGTAAGAACTGTAGGTGAACAATTATATGCACAATTCGGTGTAGGTTTGGCGCGTATGGCTCGTACCATTCGTGAGCGTATGAACGTTCGTGATAACGAAGTCTTTACCCCGATCGACTTGATCAACGCGAAGACACTTTCTTCCGTTATCAATTCGTTCTTCGGAACCAACCAGTTGTCTCAATTCATGGATCAGACCAACCCGCTTTCCGAGGTAACTCACAAGCGTCGTTTGTCTGCACTAGGGCCAGGTGGACTTTCGCGTGAGCGTGCAGGTTTTGAGGTACGTGACGTTCACTACACGCACTACGGTCGTTTGTGTACCATTGAAACACCGGAAGGACCAAACATTGGTTTGATTTCTTCATTGTGTGTATTCGCCAAGGTAAACAAACTTGGTTTCATCGAAACTCCTTACCGTTCGGTTTCCGCAGGTAAAGTTGATACGACTTCAGAGCCTATCTACTTGTCTGCCGAAGAGGAAGATGAAAAAATGATCGCTCAAGCAAATGCCTTGGTTGATGATAAAGGAAATTTCCTTTCTGATTTAGTTAAAGCGCGTTATGAGGGTGATTTCCCGGTGGTAGCACCGAAAGATTTGAATTTGATGGACGTAGGCGCCAACCAGATTGCATCGATTGCAGCATCTTCTATTCCGTTCCTGGAGCATGATGATGCCAACCGTGCATTGATGGGATCAAACATGCAACGTCAAGCTGTTCCGTTGTTGAAACCACATTCTCCGATCGTGGGAACTGGTATCGAGCAATTGGTAGCGCGTGACTCTCGTGTATTGATCAATGCTGAAGGTCCTGGATCTGTTGAATACGTTGACGCGAATGAAATCGTGATCCGTTACGACTGGTCAAACGAAGATAAATTGGTAAGCTTTGACAGCGAAGTAACACGTTACGGCTTAACGAAATTCCAAAAAACAAACCAAAGCACAACGATCAACTTGAAGCCGATCGTTCGTAAAGGTGACCGAATTGAGAAAGGACAGGTTCTTTGCGAAGGATATGCAACACAAGGTGGTGAGTTGGCATTGGGACAAAACCTGAAAGTGGCATTCATGCCATGGAAAGGGTACAACTTCGAGGATGCGATCGTGATTTCTGAGCGTGTAGTGCGCGACGATATCTTTACGTCTATTCACATCGATGAGTACGCTTTGGAAGTGCGTGATACGAAACGTGGTATGGAAGAATTAACGTCGGATATCCCGAACGTTAGTGAAGAAGCTACAAAAGATTTGGACGAAAACGGTTTGATCCGTATCGGTGCCGAGATCAAAGAAGGTGATATCTTAATCGGTAAAATCACTCCGAAAGGAGAAACTGATCCGTCTCCGGAAGAAAAATTATTACGTGCCATCTTTGGTGACAAAGCAGGTGACGTGAAAGATGCTTCCTTGAAAGCAGGTCCGTCGTTGCGTGGTGTAGTGATCGAGAAAAAATTGTTCTCACGAGCAATTAAAGATCGTAAATCAAAAGCGCAAGACAAACCGGTATTGGAAGTATTGGATACAGAGTACGACAAAGATTACGCTGTGTTGAAAGACCGTTTGGTTGAGAAATTGATGTCAGTTCTTGGTGAACATAAATCTGCAGGAGTTTTCAATAACTTCAAGGAAGAGATCATTAAGAAAGGAACGAAATTCGCTCAGAAAAACTTGGTGGCGATCGATTACACAATCGTGAATCCTACAGGTTGGACAGCAGATCAACACGTAAACACATTGGTGAGTCGTGTATTGCACAACTTTACCATCAAAGCGAATGACTTGTTGGGTATCTACAAACGCAAGAAATTCCACATTTCGGTTGGGGATGAATTGCCTGCAGGTATCGTGAAAATGGCCAAAGTTTATGTTGCTCAGAAACGTAAGTTGAAAGTGGGTGATAAAATGGCGGGTCGTCACGGTAACAAAGGAATCGTTGCCAATATCGTTCGTGCTGAAGACATGCCGTTCTTGGAAGATGGAACACCGGTAGATATCGTATTGAATCCACTAGGGGTACCATCTCGTATGAACTTGGGTCAGATTTATGAAACAGTTCTTGGATGGGCAGGTGAAAAACTAGGTGTGAAATTCGCTACACCGATTTTTGATGGTGCTAAACCATACGAAATCGATGAGTGGACAGCTAAAGCGGGCGTTCCGAAATCAGGTAAAACATACTTGTATGACGGAGGAACCGGTGAGCGTTTCCACCAGACTGCAACAGTTGGTGTGATTTACATGCTGAAACTATCGCACATGGTAGATGACAAAATGCACGCACGTTCAATCGGACCATACTCATTGATTACACAACAACCATTGGGTGGTAAAGCCCAGTTCGGTGGTCAGCGTTTTGGTGAGATGGAGGTTTGGGCATTGGAAGCATTTGGTGCTGCGAATATCCTACAAGAAATCTTGACTGTGAAGTCGGATGACGTAATGGGTCGTGCGAAAGCTTACGAATCCATTGTAAAAGGAGACAACATTCCTGAACCGGGAATCCCAGAATCATTCAACGTATTGTTGCATGAGTTGAGAGGTCTTGGTTTAAGTATCTCCATGGATTAATTCCCGTTCCGATAACTATCGGATTTCGGGTTGCAAATTGTCGAATTGAATTAAAGAAAACAATAGAATGGCTTACAGAAAAGAAACACCAAAAAAACAGAGCGCATTTAACAAGATTACGATCTCGTTGGCTTCTCCGGAGTTAATTCTTGAGCAATCAAGTGGTGAGGTACTCAAGCCTGAAACGATTAACTATCGTACTTACAAACCGGAACGCGACGGATTATTCTGCGAGCGTATCTTCGGACCGGTGAAGGATTACGAGTGCCATTGCGGTAAATACAAACGTATCCGATACAAAGGAATTGTTTGTGACCGTTGTGGGGTTGAAGTGACAGAGAAAAAAGTACGTCGCGAGCGCATGGGCCACATTTCATTGGTGGTTCCTGTAGCACATATTTGGTACTTCCGTTCATTGCCGAATAAAATCGGTTACATGTTGGGATTGCCAACCAAAAAATTGGATCAAATCATCTATTACGAGCGTTACGTTGTTATTCAAGTAGGTATCGCGACTAATTTGGATGGTTCTTCTTTGACTGAGAAAGAATTCTTAACGGAAGAAGAGTACTTGGATATCCTTGATACCCTTCCACGTGAGAACCAGTACCTGGAAGATACAGATCCAAACAAGTTCATCGCCAAAATGGGTGCGGAAGCATTGTACGATTTGTTGCGTAAAATGAACTTGGATCAATTGTCGTATGACTTACGTCACCAGGCAAACAACGAAACTTCTGTGCAACGTAAACACGAAGCATTGAAGCGTTTGCAAGTGGTTGAAGCCATGCGTGAATCGCAAACGCGTATTGAAAACCGTCCTGAATGGATGATCGTGAAAGTAGTTCCGGTAATTCCACCTGAATTGCGTCCGCTCGTTCCGCTAGATGGTGGTCGTTTTGCAACTTCGGATTTGAATGACCTTTACCGTCGTGTAATTATCCGTAACAACCGTTTGAAACGTTTGATCGAAATCAAAGCGCCGGAGGTAATCTTGCGTAATGAGAAACGTATGTTGCAAGAGGCTGTCGATTCATTGTTCGATAACTCGCGTAAAGCATCTGCAGTTAAGACAGAATCAAATCGTCCGTTGAAATCCCTTTCTGATTCATTGAAAGGTAAACAAGGTCGTTTCCGTCAAAACTTGTTGGGTAAACGTGTGGATTATTCAGCACGTTCGGTAATTGTTGTTGGACCGGATTTGAAATTGCACGAGTGTGGTTTGCCGAAAGACATGGCTGCCGAGCTTTACAAACCGTTTATCATCCGTAAGATGATTGAGCGTGGTATTGTAAAAACCGTAAAATCTGCAAAGAAAATCGTTGACCGTAAAGAGCCGGTAGTTTGGGATATCCTAGAGAACGTTTTGAAAGGACACCCTGTACTACTTAACCGTGCTCCTACGCTTCACCGTTTAGGTATCCAGGCGTTCCAACCAAAATTGATTGAAGGAAAAGCAATTCGTTTGCACCCGTTGGTAACAACAGCCTTCAACGCCGATTTCGATGGTGACCAGATGGCAGTTCACTTACCGTTGGGTAACGCTGCAATTTTGGAAGCGCAATTGTTGATGTTGGCATCGCACAATATTTTGAACCCTGCCAACGGTGCACCGATTGCCGTACCTTCTCAGGATATGGTCTTGGGTCTTTATTACATTACAAAAGGCCGCACAAGTACACCTGAGCACAAAGTAAAAGGCGAGAACGGATTGTTCTACTCTCCTTCTGAAGTGATCATTGCTCACAACGAAGGTAAACTGGATATGCACGCACCGATCAAGGTGAAATCGTATGATTTGAATGAAGAAGGTGTTCCTGCTTTAATGATGATCGATACCACTTGTGGTCGTGTGTTGTTTAATGAAGTAGTGCCACGCGAAGTTGGTTTCATCAATGATGTATTGACCAAAAAAGCGTTGCGTGACATTATCGGACACGTATTGAAAGTGTGTGGAACCGCTAAAACAGCGAAATTCCTGGATGATATCAAAGAATTGGGTTACTCAATGGCCTTCAAAGGTGGATTGTCGTTTAACCTGGAAGATATTATCATCCCGAAAGAAAAAGAAGTATTGGTTGCTAAAGCGGAAGCTGATGTGAAAGACGTAATGGTGAATTACAACATGGGTCTTATCACCAACAACGAACGTTACAACCAAATCATTGATATCTGGACGCACACCAACTCGCGCTTGACGCACACGTTGATGGAGCAATTGAAGAATGACAACCAAGGATTCAACTCTATCTATATGATGTTTGACTCCGGGGCGCGTGGTTCCAAAGAGCAAATCCGTCAGCTGTCTGGTATGCGTGGATTGATGGCGAAACCTCAAAAATCAGGTGCTTCTGCACAAGAGATTATTGAGAACCCGATCCTTTCCAACTTTAAGGAAGGTCTATCGATCCTTGAGTACTTTATCTCAACTCACGGTGCTCGTAAAGGTTTGGCCGATACGGCATTGAAAACGGCCGATGCGGGTTACTTGACACGTCGTTTGGTGGATGTTGCTCAAGATGTTGTTATCAACGTTGACGATTGCGGTACATTGCGTGGACTCATTGCTACGGCATTGAAGAAAAACGATGACGTGGTTGAACCGTTGTATGATCGTATCGTTGGTCGTACGTCTGTACACGATATCTACCATCCAGACACCGAGGAACTTATTGTTCCGGCAGGTGAATTGATTACTGAAGTAGTTGGTGAAACCATCGACAAAGCAGGAATCGAGGAAGTAGAGATTCGTTCTGTATTGACATGTGAAATGCGTCGTGGTGTATGCTCGAAATGTTACGGACGTAACCTGGCTACTCACCGTCCTGCACAGGAAGGTGATGCTGTTGGAGTTATTGCTGCACAATCGATCGGTGAGCCGGGTACACAGTTGACACTTCGTACATTCCACGTGGGTGGTACCGCGTCAAACATTACCGATGAATCCGATTTGAAAGCGAAATCTTCAGGTCGTTTGGAAATCGACGAGTTGCGTACCATCGAGCGTAAAGCGGAAGACGGAACAATCAAAACCATTGTGGTTGGTCGTTCTGCCGAGCTTAAAATTACCGATTCTAAAACAGGTGTATTGTTGATGACATCAAACGTTCCTTATGGTGCAGAGATGATGTTGACAGCTCCTTTAACCGTGAAAAAAGGTGATGTGATTTGTAAATGGGACCCGTACAATGCGGTAATCATTTCAGAGGTTTCCGGTAAAATTGTGTTTGAAAACATCATTGATGGTATTACGTACCGTGAAGAGGTGGATGAGCAAACAGGATTTACCGAGAAAGTAATCATCGAATCGCGTGATAAAAAGAAAAACCCTGCCATTCACATCGTTGATCCTAAAACGAAAGAAGTGTTACGTGAATACAACATTCCGGTTGACTCACACATTTCTGTAAGCGAAGGTGACAAAGCGGAAGAAGGGGTGATCTTGGTGAAAATTCCACGTGTAGCCGGTAAAACCGGGGATATCACGGGTGGTCTTCCACGTGTAACGGAATTATTCGAAGCACGTAACCCATCCAACCCTGCTGTGGTTTCTGAAATCGACGGTATCGTTGAATTCGGTAAAATCAAACGTGGTAACCGTGAAATCCAGGTAACATCGAAAAATGCCGATGTACGTAAATACTTGGTGCCGCTTTCAAAACACATCCTTGTACAGGAAAATGACTTCGTTCGTGCAGGTCAGCCGTTATCCGACGGTGCGATTACGCCAAACGATATCTTGAACATTCAAGGTCCTACGAAAGTACAAGAGTACATTGTAAACGAAATCCAGGAGGTATACCGTTTGCAAGGGGTAAAAATCAATGACAAACACTTCGAAGTAATTGTGCGTCAGATGATGTTGAAAGTGGAAATCGTTGACGCCGGAGACACACGTTTCTTGGAAGGTCAATCGGTTCACAAAGCCGACTTCATGGAGGAAAACGATTCGATCTACGGAATGAAAGTTGTTGTAGATGCGGGGGATTCTCCGGAATTACGTGCAGGTATGATTGTAACCGCTCGTAGATTGCGTGATGAAAACTCACAATTGAAACGTGCCGACAAACAATTGGTTGAATCGCGTGATGCAGTTCCTGCAACATCTACTCCATTGTTGCAAGGTATCACACGTGCGTCGTTGCAAACTCAGTCGTTCATCTCAGCTGCTTCCTTCCAGGAAACAACGAAAGTATTGAACGAAGCTGCAATCTCCGGAAAAGAAGATCATTTGTTAGGCTTGAAAGAAAACGTGATCGTTGGTCACTTGATCCCAGCCGGTACAGGTGTTCGCAAATTCCAAAAGGTGATTGTTGCGAATCAGGAAGAATTAGACGCTATCCAAGCGTAATTCAAGATACAAAAGAAAGGAACCCTTCTCTGCTTCGGTGGAGAAGGGTTTTTTGTTTTAAACCTATTCCAACCTTTTTAATTCTTTAGAATCTTAGATTAAAACCATTCATATGAAATATTGTTATTTGCTATTCATCGTATTGTTTACTTCTTCACTTAACGCCCAACAAATCACGTATCAACCGTTTCATGAAGGAACAACGATGTGGTTACATAAAACGGCATTTTGGGATGGTCAATCTGTAAATGAAAATTATCAACGAACAATCTGGTCAGGTGATGTACAGATCAATGGTGAGCACTATACTCCAATTTACCGTTCTTCCGGACTCGACCCACAGAATCCCATGACTTATCAAGGCGCCATTAGACAAGATATTGCTAATGAACAGGTGTTTTTCATCGATACCAATGAGGTGGAATTTGATATTTCAATGAGTCATTTCTATGAACTTGGAGATACGATTCCCTATTCCGTCAATATCGACCATGCACTATCTGTCAACAGTGGATTTTCACTTTTGAACAGCATTGTTGCTTTGAAGGTTAGCACGATCGATTCTGTTCAGGTTAATGCGACTGACTACCGTGTTATTTATGAATTTGCTCTTTTGAATGACACAATCTCCGGAGTAGAACCTACTGAAAGTCTTTTTTATGTGGGAGGAAGAGGCTATCAAAATTATGTCGGTTTTGAAGCATGGGGCGATATGTTATGCTATAAAGAAGAAGATTCGGTGCTTTATGGAAGCAATATAGCACCATGGTACTACAGTTGTGTTGCCTCGTTGCAGGAAGAAGAAATCGATTTCTCCATTTCACCCAATCCATCTTCGGGAAAGTATCAGTTGACTTTTGGCGATAACCAATCGTTCAAGTATGAAGTGGTTGATGTCTACGGAAAAAAAATCGTTTCTTTAACCAACGTTCCCGAGCTTGATTTAACCGATTTTCCTTCTGGAATTTACTTTGTTTGCGTATTTGATTTGGCCGGAACAGAAAGAGTGCGTAAGGTAATCAAGGAGTAGGTGGAGTTTTTTTTGTGGAAATTTATTCGAGCATTACTAGCTGAATGCTTTTCCGAATTATTGATAACTCAAAAATCGGGTCATTTTCCAACCTTTTCGTTTTATTTTCCTCAATAAGGCATAACGTTTAATTTATCCACCATGAAAAATGATTTACACCACAGATTCGCCACTCTTACCAAGATAACCGTGATTGTTGTTCTGTTCATTGGGGCAGTTGCTTTTCCGGCAATGGCACAAGGACTTAACTCCGAATTAAGTTTTGATGAAAACTACAATCAGTTCCCGGCTGGAGTAGCTTGTACGGATCATTCCACCTATTTTGTGAAAAAGCAGAGCTATTCTTATAGTTTCTCTACCCGTTGCCAATTGTATAACATTGATACAACAGGAAGTCTCAACTGGCAAGTAAACGTTTCTCCGATAGCCGTTGCCGAATACACTCAGGTAGATCAATTGGTGGTTGCTGATAACGAGTCGGTAGTTCTCTCAGGATACACGCGCGAAACCTGCGATGTATTTGCCAATTGCACCAACTTTATTCAAAAATATGCATATACAGGATCGCTGTCTTGGACAAAGATTTACATTGATTCTTTTTGCCAATGGCAAACCCTGACCGGTTTATCCCTGACTGAAGATGATCAATTGATGGTCAACCTCACCAATAACACTGGCTCTCACTTCATTCAACTGGATGAAGGTGGTGAAACCGTTGCGGAGTTTGATTTGATGCCCAGCCAACTCGACGGTTTTACACGCACCGCCAACAACAGCTTATTCGGGTACAAAAACGACTCTATTTTTGCGTTCGACGAAACTGGTGCTACCGTGTTAACCAAGGAATTCAGTTCGGATTTAACGGGTTTTACCTCGCGCAACGATACCCTGTTTGTAATGCTTCCGGATAGTTTGTACCTGCTGGACACCAACCTGAACGTACTCTTGGGAAGTAATATTCCCGGATATGGAAATTTTCAGCAATTGAAAGTCGATTCAACTTCTGTTCAGTTAGCATCCATTACCCCTGCTGAGTTTACCATTCATACACTTGATGCAGCATTACAACCCACAACGGAAGTCACGGTGCCTTTAACAACAGCACAGGAATACGTTTTTGATTACAAGAACCATCTGACCATTGCCGAAGCCTTTCCGATTTATGAGTTACATTCCGTTCGTTACCGCGATTTTTC
>JBILJP010000120.1:0-12373 GCA_044377135.1 Fluviicola sp. | reverse complement strand
TGCCTTCAACGGCTTCGAAAGTAATTGTAACCGATTTGTTGCGCACAGAAATGGGCTTTAAAGGTTTGATTGTTACCGATGCTATGAATATGGGAGGTGTAACCGCAATTCCGGGATGTAACGTTAAAGCAGTTGAAGCAGGTTGTGATATTGTATTGATGCCTCTTGATGCCGCAAAAGCACACAGTGATATCTTGAAAAAATACCGAGCTGATAAAGCATTCAAAGCACAAGTAGACGCAGCCGCCAAACGTATTATTCGCATGAAATTGTGCGTTGGTGCGATTAAATAACGTCTATTCGATAATTAAGGTACCTGTTTTACAATACCACTCGCACATTCTTACATATTGAAAAAGGCTCGGAAAATCACTCCGAGCCTTTTTCAGTTATAAATTCATCCTGTATTTTTAATGCAATGATCGCAACCAGTAATAGAATTTCTCATTGGACGGAGTCATTGTTTCAAAACGGAAACTTGGTCGTTCGTAAGTGGTCATTCTCGCTTGTAAATTCAATACGATTTCCTCTCTGGCCACAATTAATTCGATGTACTCTCCCGAAACCAAACTCGAAATAAAATTATCAAAGGTTCCCTGGTCAACACGTATACCGTTACAAGCTATTAACTCATCTCCAACACTTATTCCGGCCTCTTCGGCTGTAGAACCGGCACGAATCGATTTAACAATGGTTTTGCCACCTTCCTGAGCTACTGAAGCACCAAACGATGCGGCAGGTTTTCCTGTATAAATCACATTCACTGCTACTTTACTGAAAACCGATTTGAAGTCAGGGATTTTTGTGCCATAAACATAGTCGTTGAAAAACGCATCCATGTCTTGTCCCATAAATGTTTCCAATGCTTGTTGAAATTCAACTTCGGTGAATCCACGTTTTTTCTTCACGTAGTATTCGTCGTATAAGTAACGCATAAAATGATCGAGGCATTTCTGTGCTTCAAACTTATCAATGATCATTGCATCAAGCAACGACGCCAACATTGCTCCGCGCGAATAATAGGTCATTGTGGTGTTCCCACTGTTTTCATTCGGACGATAAGCCTTGATCCAGGCATCAAAACTGGCATGAGCTACCGATTGAACACGAGCTCCGGCTGAACCTTCAACATAGTTGATTGTGCCTTGCAATTTGCGCAAGTAATCTTCTTTTGAATAATATCCGGCTCTCACCATCAATAATTCATCGTAGTAAGAAGTAAATCCTTCCATTACCCACAAAAGCGTTGTGTAATTTTCTTCGTCGTAGTTAAACGGCCCCAACTCAATCGGTCGTATACGTTTTACATTCCACAAGTGAAAATACTCGTGTGCTACTAGCGACAAGAAATTGTTGTATTCAGCCGGTGCATACGTCCATCTATTCACGCTCAACACACAAGCATTGGCGTGTTCCAATCCACCTTGTCCGTTGATGACATTGTGAATGATAAAGGTGTATTCCTTGCAAGGATTCTGTCCAAACACATCGGTTGCAGCGGCCGTGATGCGCTCCATATCTACTTTCAACTGCTCCATATCGTAATTGGCCAAGCCGTATAGAGCAACCTGATGGTGTGTCCCTCCGGATTGAAAATAAAACAACTCATGATTTCCAATTTCGATTGGTGAATCGACCAATTCATCGTAGCTGGCAAAAGTAAATCGCTCATTGGTGCCATCGCCCTGCACACTCTCAGCAGATTTAGTCAATGGAGTTGTGATTGTTTTGAACGAACTGTAAGGATACACATCCAATGTTCCTGAGAGTTGTTGAAATCCTTCCACATAGAAGAAAACACTGCTTCCCGAAACAAAACCATGTGAAAGATCCAGAAAACTGGTCCGAACCGATAATTCAAAAGCGTAAACTTCATAGTTTACTTTCACCAATTTCGATTTTCCTTTGGCAATTTTCCATTCATTTTTTGCCGTTTTGGTAACCTTCAAGGCTTTGTTATTCTCATCAACAGCTTTCACCGTATTGACGTGGCGCGAAAATTCGCGAACCAAATACGAACCCGGAGCCCAAACCGGCATTTTCACCGTTACTTCAGAAGATTTAAAGTCACGTAACTCCATTTCAACCTCGAAGTAATGATTTTGAGGTTTCGGCATTTTAAGCGCATACTTGATCGATTGTGCAAAAGACAAGGTTGGCATGAAGCATGCTAGAAAGATTATCAATCTCATTTTCACTATTTTGTTCAAATATACACTCTTTCATGTCAACTAATACCTTGGTGAGTATATTTTAAAATGCTGTATTAACACAGTCTTCACAAGGAGTTCAAGCTGAAACAACACGTGGTGCACACCTTTGCACTGTATTATTTGTGCAGATGAAACGATTGTTTTTAGGAGTTTTTGGTGGATTTTGTGTGGTTCTGGTTTTTATCGGGGTAATAAACTTTTACCATATAGATGCCATTTATACCATGCAACGCGAAGTGGCAAAATCCGACCATTTGGCTCAAGTCTTGCAACAACACAAAGAACAATTCAGATCTTTTGCTCAACATCATCCTCAATTTGATTTTGTGGCTTCCGATCTCGAGCACCAATTGATGTTGAATAAACGGTTCTGGGCTAAGACCCTAAAAGAATCAATGACCAATAATGCATCACTGCGCGCGAATGATCTTTCCGCTTTTAATGAAGGCGTCGACGTTTCATCTTTTAGTCAGTTATTAAAATTAGAGCAACAATTACTACAAAAGGTCAGTAGAATTGGATTTAAAGATGAAGGATTAATAGGTGAAATGCGCGATCTTGCTCACCAAATGGAACACGATTTCCCTCAGTACAACGAACAATTACTGAGCTTGAGACGGCATGAAAAAGATTTTCTAATGCGCGTAGACCCCACCTATTCCGACCGATTCAAGGAAGAAATGATGCTTTGGAAAAAACACACTCACCTACCCGATGCGTTGGATCATTATGCTGTTTACTTTGATAGTTTATCAACCGATTATCTGAAATTGTTGCATCCTGGTAAAAGTGGTTTTTACAATCATTGGCTGGATCATTTTGAAGCGTTGCAAGATAGTGTGCGAAAACAACGATCCGGTTTATTAGAATCAAGTCTCAATGCTTCTTCCAATGCTGAAAACACGATTTTATTACTCAACGGATTGATGGTATGTTTCGCTATTGGGTGCACGATTTTTTTTACACGCAAATTTTCGCGACAAGTGAAAAATTTACAGCGAACCATGGCCAATTACATTGCAACGAATTATCAATTTCACCAGGATACGTTGCTACGCGTTCCACGCAATGATTTCGGAAAGATCACCTTGCACTTTTTGAAATTGACCCGCAAAATCAGATCGGATATGCAATTGCTGGAAGATCGCGTGGAACGGAGAACCAAGTCGCTTCAATTTAAAAATCACCAACTTGAGTTACAGCATTTGGAAATGATGGAAAGCTTGCGTTATGCGCAGGATTTACAGCAAAGTCTGCTTGTTTCCAGGGCAAAACTATTGCGCACTTTTCAGGAAGCCTGGATTTATTACAAGCCAAAAAACATGGTTGGTGGCGACTTTTACTGGATGAAAGAAGTAAACGAGGACGAAGAACAGATTCTTTACTTCGCGTTGGCCGATTGCACAGGACATGGCGTTCCCGGGGCGTTATTGAGCGTTATGGGCATGAATGCATTGGATGAATTGATCGGTTCGGGAATTCGCGAACCTGCCTTATTGCTCGATGCCTTGCGTTCATTGGTAAGCCGACGATTGAATACGCAAGAAGACAAACGTTACGATGGAATGGATTTAGCGCTCTTTGCCTGGAATCGCAGACAAAATACCATTACGTTTGCCGGAGCTCAGCTACCGCTTTGGATCATTCGCCAAGGAGAATTAGTAGAAGTCGTTGGTCAGCGCATGCCGATCGGCTACACTTATTTCGAAGTCAGTTCGTTTGAACAATACGAAATTCAGCTCCATTCAAAAGATCGGTTGTTTTTATTTTCAGACGGAATGGTAGATCAGTTCGGTGGCATTAAATCGAAGAAAATGGGACGAAAATTCCTGCGCGAATGGTTTATGAAACATGCCAATGAACCAACAGGAATTCTTTATTCCAAACTCATTCAACAATTCGAAAATTGGAAAGGTAACACCGAACAAACAGATGATTGCACGTTTATTCTATTGGAACCGGGCATTGCGTCTCAAACATTCCTTTCAGCTGCCATTAGCGTTCATTCCACCACGAGTGTCTTATCAAACAGGAAGGAAAAAGCGGGCGTTTCGATTGGCGTTTCGAATAAATGAGGGTAATGTACCTGCATTTCACTGTGCATTAATGAAATCGGAACATCGGCGAACGATCCGTAAAAGTGAAGGTATTCCATGTATTTTTCTTCGCCCCGAAAAGCTTGAAACAACGAATCTGAAGTTCCATCCCACTCTAAGGGCTGCACTTGATTGATTCGACAGATTCTGCGGTCAAAAGCGGGTGTACATTTCGTCCAGGCGCCATTTAGAAATACTTCCACAAAACCATGAAATACAATTTCGTCTTTGCGCAGATAACTCACCAATTTTTCAACGCCTACATGATTTTTCACAACCCCGAAACCTAATCTGGCCGGAATACCCAATGCCCGCAATCCTGAACAGCAAACAATGGCTTTTTCAACGCACCAGGCGCGTGATTTACCGATAATGGCACTTGAAACAAGAGCTTCGGGTCGCAAATCGAGGTGATACGGATCGTACAAAAATCCGTCGCGTACTTTCAGATAAAGTTGTGCAGCTTGTTCTTGCGGATCGGTTAAGTCACGAAATTCAACAACGTATGCTTGAATATTCGGGTGCGAATGATCCAAAAACAGTGTTTCTTCCAGGAAAGTAGGTGATTGTAAATCCGAATCTTCAATTATCATGGGGCAAAATTACAAATTGATCGGTAGTTCACCTTCAAAAATAAAATTCCCGAATTCGGTAATTCGAGTGTTCGCAAAATCCCGAACACCCAACCGCATTTTTCACCCACCATTTTTGTAATTTCGCTGTATGTCGGAGGAAGAAGAAAAAAAAGTCAGTCTGCGGGAAGAGTTCGAAGCGCACTTAAACAGTCCGCTCCCACTATTGATGCGCATTCGCAACTTTATTTTCGGTCAAGAGTCGCCCGACAATTATACTAAATTCAGTTTTTTTCTTGCCTTGGTTATTTGGTTGATCTTTTTGACCTGGTCTGTACTTGGTACAATTGCCATCAGAATGCGCGAAATGATCGTTGACCAAAAAGAAATAAACGTTACCGAAATGATTGAGGCCCGCGGGATTGAACTGGGATTTGAGCCCAATGCATTTATCGGACGTTTGGAAGCTTTCCACGCAATTTCCATCGGTTTTTGGATGATTGTTTTCATAGGTTTGGTACTTCTCTGGCGAAAAAACGAACGCTTTGTCTACTTCTTTTTTACCGGTTGCGCTTTGTACCTCCTATTTATGTTGGTGATGCTTGGTTTCGGTTATTACAGTGGCGACACTACTTTTTTCGACAAGATTGCCTTTGCCATTATGGTATTGCATACTGCGGTTTATGCTTATTTTCTGAAACGTGAGAAAAGCGGGCAAAAACTAAACTTTTTCGGGGTAGATGAGGACGAAGAAAATTAACAGATCAATTTGACAAACCTCAGTTTTTGTAGGGGCATAAGTGTTTCTAACGGTTAGAAACGGTTAACCGCTTTAAGCGAAATCGAGATCAAAAAACGCCACTGAATCTTATCTTCAGAATTCGTGAATAGTATTTTTGATTAGTCGCTCAATTTAATCGTCATAATTACCCAGTCAATTTGACAAACCCCAGTTTTTGCAGGGGCATAAGTGTTTCTAACGGTTAGAAACGGATAAATCACGAAATCAAAGTAACAAGCTCATCAACAATTTCACCAGTCGTTTTTCTATCGGTTTCAATGGTTAAATCAGCTTGCATATAAACCGGCTCACGATTTTCCAACCGGGTGGTGATTTCCTCAGCGAATTCCACGTCAGAAACCATGTTCAATAACGGACGATCTTCGCGTTCAGATTTCAATCGATCAACTAGGGTCTCTACAGTTGCTTTCAAATAAACTACGGTTCCTTTTTGCTTTAGCTCGGTCATTAAATCATTGACACAAGGCAAACCGCCGCCGCAGGCAATAACCCCCACACTACTATCGAGTTGATGAACAAATCGTTGTTCCCACTTGCGGAAAACCGATTCACCTTCAGATTCAAATATCCGGGATATAGAAGCTCCGGCCTGTGCTTCTATCCACGCATCGCTATCCACAAAAGACCTTTGCAGTTTAGAAGCCAATTCTTTTCCAACTGTGCTTTTGCCCGATCCCATAAATCCGATAATGATGATATTCATAGTACGAAGTTACAATTTTCAGTTTGGAAACAGGGTTCTCGAATAGTGGAATTTCACTTTGAGTAATTGCGGTAAACCGCAGAAAAATATGTGGTAAATACGGTAAAATAGTACAATTATTGCTTGTATTATTGAAGGCTTAAATTATACCGAAACAAATTCCGTTATTCAGCGCTCAAAATTACTTTTTACGTTCAAAAACACTGAAGTTTTATTTCTATTAATTGAGATTACATGAAGGCCACGTTCAATGAAGATGATATTCTATCACTCCTTACAAAAGTCAAAATTTTCAATCACCAGATTGGCACCTACCAACTATTTACTATCAATGATTCCTTCAATTATGTACTGAAACTGACGAATGGAACTATTTTCTTTACAATCGAAGAATTGGAAGCAAATGCGAGTGAAACCTTGAATTTAGAAATGCTTACTGCCATTACGAGGAGGTTTACTCCGAAAGTAAGTGATCAGGAAAAAACGATCAGGAATGAGGGGGGAATTCCAGTGACGGAAGTAAAACAAACGATTCCAAATCAGTCAACCGCCAAGATTTCGAGCTACCGGATAGTAATTCGGATATTGATACTTGCATTGATTGGACTAGCCATTGGTGTATTGGTGTTTTACCTCATTCAACTAAATTCATCACACGCCAATCACAATTACCAATCTGATTATGAAGAACTTTCACAAACGAATAATGAGTATCAAAACGATGCAGATTACAACGAACCTGAACAAAAAACGGATGCAGAATTACAACAAGAATTATTAGAACGTCAACAATCTGATCCCTTAAAATACATCACCGCCGAAATAAACTGGCGTCCTACTTTACTAAGTAATGTATTGGTTACAGGTCGAATCTATAACAACGCCTCTGAAGCAACTTACAAAAATGTGCAACTGCATGTGAAAATTTTGACCGAAACAGGTTACGAATTGGGGGATCATTATTATACAGTTACAGAGTTCATTGAACCCAATCATTCAAAATCGTTTGAGTTCAGGGCTGTTGGCAATTATGGGAAAGCGGGGGATTTGAAGTTAGAGGTAGTGGATTCGGAGGTGGAATAATTAAGATTAATCCTTCAATTACTAAAACGTAATACCAACTATTATTCGTCAGTTTAAATTTTAAACGGGCTAAGATTTTCTATTAAAACATTCACAATCTTTTGTGTCTGACGCTTATAGAACTTGTTCATTATCCACAATAATAGCTGAATGGAAATTAATGCAATCAACAACTTCGGAACAATACGCCATCCTTCCTGATGAATTGCCAGAACAGGAGCAATGATCCACAACGATGGCAAAAAGAAGATCTTCAATGCTAGTAGATAACCATTGGTAGTTGGTGTAATGATTACTTGGGTAGATTCACCGAGTTCCTTAAAATGCAAATCAATGAATAGAGGATCGAAATCATTGTTTCGAAATAACACATCTGAAACTGTTCTTTTGGTACAGATATGACCAAATTGTCTGTCTTGAGTAATAAAATCAGTATTTCGCCAACTTTCGTCAGAAAATATATTTTTAATTTTTTCAACTACTTCATCCCTTGTAAGGGAAACAATTAAACGTGTTTCTTTCACTGTGTTAAAACAACTCTTTTTGATTTAGCGAATCTAGGTAAATTTACTTTTTCATAAACGGTTAAAATTTCAAGCATTTCCCTACATTTATCAAAAAAATCACGCATGAAACACTTACTTATCTACGCTTGTCTACTTCTATCAACCTACACTTTTGCACAACCAGATGCTGTATATTACGGTCGTTACGTCGATGAAACAGGACGTTCCGGATTCGATTTTGCCCCTATGGAACAAACAGAAGGATCGTGCTTTTTTGTATCGCAAAATATTTTCGGAGCTGCCGGTGATCTGCTTTTCTCTTCGGGCGGTTACGGTTCTTGCGCCAAAACAAACAAATCCTTTACGGTAAATATGGAGGAATCTCAGGGTGCTCCTTTCATGATGGATTTTTTCCTTGATAAGAAAAAACAGCCTTCTATGAAATTGCATACTGCAGGGGCGGCCGATCAAGTATATCACATGACATTGAATTATGAAGCGCTTCAAGTATGGTATTCCGAAAACGTACCTGTTGATACTTACTCTGAGGAAGATGAAGAATACGCTGACGAAGAAGGATATACAGACGGTGAAGAAATGGAATACACCGACAGCGATGAATTTGAGATGCCAATGACCTATTCGCGTGCCGACGGATCTGCCATTTCTATTCTGGCAGCCGGTGACGGGACCTCATTCTTTGCTATTGTTGGTGCTGATTACGAAGATTGTGGCGGTAATAATATGCTGGAAGGAATTTTGAAACAAGGTGCTTCTGAAAACCAGTTGTATGCTGAAAGCGAAGATGGTTGTACCTATGTAACGGTTATCGTTTCTGAAAAATCAGTTACTGTTACCGAAAAAAAATGTTCATCTATCGATAGAGGCACGTGTAAAACCCTTTCGGGAGTTTATTCCATTAGCGAATAAAATCAATTGGAATCAAGTCCTACATGTTATTGCGGTTCACTCACCACTTTTTCGGAATGTTGTGAACCGCTCATCAAAGGTTTAACAAAGGCCAAAACTGCCGAACAATTGATGCGCTCCCGATATAGTGCTTATTGTATAGTTGCGGTCGATTATTTACTCGCTACTACTCACCCTTCTACCCGAAAATATTATTCGGCAACAGCGATCAAAGAATGGGCTGAGGGCTGCACTTGGCAGCGACTAGAAATACGTGACACAAGTCTTACAACCGTTACTTTTAGTGCCTATTTTCTGGATGAAGATCACGTTCCAAGCATTCATCGTGAGCATTCCACTTTTCGATTGGAACAGGATACATGGTATTTTGTAGACGGAGAAGTAGATTAAAAAAGCGTTTAACCAAATGACTATTTAAACGAGAATAAAATTCATTTACTAAAACTGAATCAACCCTATTACTACTTTTTTATGGAATTGAATGTGGCTTTTCATCCTTAAGAAAAGTCACGTATGAAACTACTTAGTCTAATTTCAATCAGTTTGTTCTCCGGAATCTGTGCCGCTCAACATGGAGGTGTTCAACTTCATGTGTTGGATGAGAAAACCCATTGTAGGTATGAAAACGTTCAGTTGATTGCTTCGCAAGATTCTATTGTTTACGATACGTTGATAACGGATGACAAAGCAAAGGTCCAATTTTTAGAATTACCCGTTGGAAAAGTCAATTTCAGTGTTCGGGAGTTTGGGGTTGAAATTGCTCAGTTTACGTTAACAGTTCAGCTATATCAATTGCTTACAACCACTGTTTATATTCGGGAAAAAGGTCAAACAGGAAATCTTTATTTTGGAAATCAAGGAACACCGGTTGCTGGAAACGGGCAACCCGAAAACCAATTTTTAATCGACCGATCAGATCTTCAGAATTACTCTAAAACTGAGTTGAATGAGGTAATTATTGCGTGCTATAGAATTCCGTTAATTGACCTAAACTCAATGAGTGGTTGCGTGGTCTATAAAAACGATGTTTCTTCCACTGCGATGAACTCACAATCAAATTTAATTGAGCCTTATATGGGCGGCATAACGCATCCTGCAAGCGGGTTAAATTTCCGGGGATCGCGCTCAGATGCTGTTAATTATTACATCGACGGAGTGAAAGTAATTGGAAGCCCAACCATTCCGCATAGCGCTATGAATCAGATTACGGTTTATACAGGTGGCATTCCAGCCAATTATGGCGATGTTACCGGAGGAATTATTTCCATTGAAACCAAATCAGCCCGATCGTATGCTGCAGAACGAAATTCGCGCGAAAATGCGATTAGCTATTCAATTGAAACGCCCTACTACGAAGAACCAGAACCTATTTTACAGCGCGATCAATTTCTACCGATTTACGAAAACATGTTCTTATCACCACTGGAGGTCCCGCATTCTACCTTTGGAATTGATGTTGATAGAGCGAGTTGGAATTTTATTCAGTCACAACTAGCTGCCAATCGCTCAATCCCAAATGATGCGGTAAAATTGGAAGAAATGGTCAATTCGTTCGATTATTCGTTGCCTGAAGTTCCTGCAGAAAAACCAATGGCGGTTACTTTTGAACGCATGAATTGCCCTTGGAATGCCGAAAATCAGTTGGTTGCTATTCATTTACGTGCGAAAGATTTTCCTGTAATAGAAAAAAGACCACCTCACAACTTGGTGTTTTTGGTAGATGTCTCTGGTTCTATGATGGATGTGAATAAATTGGAGTTATTACAAAAAGGATTAATCTCATTGGTTGAAACACTCAATGCAGATGATCGTGTTTCTTTGGTGACATATGCCGGCAACACAGGTATAGTGCTGCAACCAACTTATTGCTCTGAAAAAGAAACAATCATTGATGCCATCCAACGATTAACAGCTGGTGGTTCAACAAATGGCATGGGTGGCATTCAAATGGCTTATCAATTGGCAACCGAACAATTTTTACCTGCGGGAAACAACCGCATAATTCTAGCTACAGATGGCGATTTTAATGTGGGTATCAACAATCCACATGAATTGGAAAACTACATTTCGCTTCAACGAGGAAAGGGAATATATTTAACCGCTCTGGGCTTCGGCATGGGGAACTATCGCAACGATGTACTCGAAACGTTAGCTGACCGAGGCGATGGCAATCATTTCTACATCAACAACCTGGAAGAATGCAAAGAAGTACTGGAAACACGCATGGGAAATCTTGTCAATTTAGCAAGAGATGTAAAATTAAATGTGGAGTTTAACCCGAAATTGGTAGCCAATTACCGTCTCATTGGGTATGAAAACAGATTAATGCCCTCACGTGATTTTAACGACGATGCAAAAGATGGTGGCGAAATGGGTTATGGTCATGTGGTTACTGCTGTTTATGAAATAGAACCTGGCAAAGCTGAAGAATCCCTTGATGCTCATTTCTCCAAAATAAAACCTACAGGTGGTCAAAAAGAATTGTGCAATGTGCGTTTACGCTACAAATTGCTGGAAGAAGCAACTAGTGAAGAAGAAAATTATGTGCTAGCAAATGAACGTGAAATGACCGAAAATTCGTTACTCCAAACCATTATTGCTTTCGGATTGCTACTTCGACAATCAGCGTTTAAAGGAATGTGTTCTGAAGAATTATTACGCGAAATGGTTGGTAAATTACAGAATAGCAAACAAGAGTTGGAATTAAAAACAGCTATTAAATCATTTCTTGATACACGTTTATAACAACTCACCTAAATTCTAAAAGAACATTGTTAGAGATGTATCAATCGTTCTATAACCACATAGGAAACACTAAGTAAAACAGGACTTTTTCAACAATTTTCAAAACAGATTATTCTATGTTGTCTATTGTTTCCTATTGTGGTTCAATCAAAAAGGCGCTATTGCTAGCTTGTCAACCCAAAACATTATTTCAAGCCTTCCGAACAAAATTTAAATCTGTGTCCGCCTTTGGCGTGAAAAGAATCATGTTTTTAGTATATTCGTTCGATCACTATTAACATTCACAATGAGTAAATTGATTATCACAGCAGACGACTACGGGTACAATGCAAGTTGCAACAAGGCTATTCTAGGCGCAGTTTCAGCAGGTTTGGTAACTTCGGTTCATGTAATGGCCAACTATGCCGATGAATTCGCTATCAAGCAATTGGTTACTACTATCAACGATGCGGGAAATAAATGTGGTATCGGTCTGCATGTCAATACAACAGCTGGGCCACCTGCTTTTCAAGAAGAAAACTCGCTCACCAAATGGAATAACCTCAATCAGCGTTACCATTTTCGAGATATCACCGACTTTAATTACGATTCGTCGCAAGTAGCGATTGTACGCAAAGAAGTCAACGTACAATTTCAAAAATTAGCAGATATTATCGGCGCTGAACGCATTGATTGTATCTCTTCTCACCACAATATTCATTTCTTTAGTCCCGATTTCTTGAA
>JBILJP010000477.1:0-3494 GCA_044377135.1 Fluviicola sp. | reverse complement strand
CGGGTCTTCGAAGTAATGTTTGATGAAGTTGGTGTCGAAATCACCGGAGCGGAACGCTGGGTGTTTCATCACAAATTTCCCGAAATCGAGGGTGGTTTTGACACCTGAAATTTCATACGCGTCGATGGCTTCTACCATTTTGTCCATGGCGGCTTCGCGGGTTGGAGCCCACACTACCAATTTGGCAATCATCGGGTCGTAGAAAATCGGAACGTCCATTCCTTCTTCAAATGCGTCGTCTACACGTGCTAAACCGGTGTTTGGTCTGCGGTAGCGGTGCAAGGTTCCGATATCGGGTGTAAAGCCGTTTAAGGTGTCTTCAGCGTAAACGCGCACTTCAATGGCGTGTCCGTGAATGGTCAATTCGTCTTGCAATTTCGGTAAACGCTCGCCACGCGCCACGCGCACCTGCCATTCTACCAAATCCAACCCTGTGATTTCTTCCGTAACCGGATGTTCTACCTGCAAGCGGGTATTCATTTCCAGGAAGTAGAATTTCAATTCGGCATCCAATAAAAACTCAACCGTTCCGGCGCCTTCGTAGTTACAGGCTTTGCACACCGCCACTGCAGCCTCGCCCATTTGCTTGCGCAATTCGGGAGTCAACACGGCGCTTGGTGCTTCTTCGATTACTTTTTGGTGACGGCGCTGAATGGAGCACTCGCGCTCGAATAAATAAACGGTATTCCCCAATTGGTCGGCAAATACCTGTATCTCGATGTGACGCGGTTTGGTCACAAACTTTTCAATAAAAACGGCATCGTCGCCAAACGAAGAACGGGCTTCACTTTGCGCCAATTGCATTTGCTCTTCAAATTCTTCTACGTTATTTACCAGACGCATTCCTTTTCCACCGCCACCGGCAGAAGCTTTGATCAAGACCGGAAAACCAACCTCGGCAGCAATGATTTTAGCCGCTTCAACATCGGTAATGGCTTCGTCAACTCCAGGAACCAAGGGAACGTTGTAGCTTTTAACGGCTTGTTTGGCGCTGAGCTTATCGCCCATCAATTCCATCGCTTCGGGTGAAGGTCCGATAAAGGTGATGCCTGCTGCTTTTACTTTGCGCGCAAAACCAGCGTTTTCAGATAAAAATCCATATCCGGGGTGAATACCATCAACACCCAAGTCTTTGCAATGTTGCAAAATCACATCCTGTCTCAGGTAACTTTCAGATGAAGGTGATTTACCCACATAAACGGCCTCGTCTGCTTCCAACACATGCGGCGCAAACCGGTCGGCATCCGAATAAATAGCAACGGTGGTAATGTTCATTTTTTTCAGTGAACGAATCACACGTCGGGCAATTTCTCCTCTATTGGCAACCAAGACTTTTTTCATGGACAGTATTGAATTTGCACAAAAATACGATTCCTTGGATGAAGACAAATAATTGCAGGGAAAACTTTAATAGTAGATCCGCATTTTTTGTATTAGTGACAACCTGAAATGAACTTGACGAGGCGGTGAACTTCAGAGTTGGTGAGTTTTTAAGTTCGTAAGTTTCTAACAACTCAAAAGAGTAGGAACTCAGAAAACTGAGAAACTCAACAACTATTCTACTTCCTCCTTCCTGGAATCCGGCTCTGTTTGCGGTTCCGTTGTAGGAGGTGTGGTAGGTGGTACTTCTTTCGCCGGTTCTTCTGCCGGAGCTTCACCGGGCTTGGGAATCGGTGTTTTCTTACGGCGTCTTTTTGCATTCTTTTTCTTCTCCTTGAGGTCTTCCAGGTTATTGAATTCCTTCTGGTAATGCAAACCAACACCCTGCGTAAACAATCCTTGCGATTTATCCTGAATGATACTGTTATCGTTTGATTCGTTGAATAAATTCACCCGGAACGATCCGTCGTCGTTGATCAGGTATTCCAAACTCATGTCACCGATAAGGTTGTTTTGTGTCTGGCTTTGGGCATCGGTTGAATTGGAAACACCCAGAGTAGTTTTTAAAATCACTTTATCTCCGATAGCTTTTTCTAAACCTACTGCAATATCAGAGCCGTTTTCTTTATCATCGTAGTCCAAACGGATCTTTACATTTTTCGACCATTCTTCCAGGTAACCGTTGATTTGTTGGGTAATCACATCGGCTATACCTCCACCACCCGCAGCATTTTGACCGGCAAGCGGTGCAAATTTCTTAAAGATCAGGAGCGAGAAAAACTGGCGCTGCAACTCATCAGGAGACGCTTTCACTGCCTGGATAACGGTTTTCTCGGCTTCGGTAGCTTTCGGCGCTTCAATATCTAGTGAAATCAAGGGTTCAAACAAGGTTTCCGAAATTCTCAATACACATTGTACCTCTTGGTTCCCCGAAGAACTACTATTGGTAACATCGGGCGTAATTTCGCTGATATCGGCTCTTACAGGATTGTACGCCTCCAGATTCAAGCGTGCCTCATACGGATTTCCCGACCAGGCAATGGTTCCTCCTTCTTTGATCTTAAACGGTTGTTTGATCGGCCCCACCACAAAGTTGTAATAGTTATCCTTCCCCACTACGGTGTAGGTTCCCTCCATTTTTAGATCGTTGAGATTGTCCAGATCAATATCCAATGAGGCTTGTCCGTGCGAAACGATCTGATCTCCCGTTTTCGGGTTAAAAATGAGTTTCACCTCTGCTTCGGGGGTAACATCAAAATGCATGTCCAGGTTCAGCCCGGTTAAATCGATGTCTTGTTTTTCGGTTTCGGTGGTATCTTTCGGATCTTTGATCACAATGAATTTGTTTTCCTCCAGCTCGGAAGTACCGTACATTGGAAGTTCTATTTTGGTTCCACGTTCGGTTTTTACGTCTACCGTAATTTGGGTTTCTTTTTCCGTCACAAAAATATTGGCTGTTCCGGTTCCGTAGGCACGTCCGTAATAGACATCGCCTTCTTTGTATTGCGTGTTCAACACCAGGAAGCGTTCTATCGGCTGAGGCACGCCCCTGAAATCAAGGTGCGAATAATCGTCCTCCATATTGATGTCAATATCGTAGTTCCAATCCTTAAATTTAGTGTGGTTGATACCGGCGTTCAAAAACGCCACATTTGATTCTTCATCCACAATTGGCATGTTATCGATGTAGAAAGCACTTGATTGTCCGTCGAATTGAATAGGACCGCTCAGTTTATAACTGGTGCCGAGTATGGCTACTTTTACGTTTCCGTTTACCAAACGCAAATCACCGTCAATGATCGGCGCATCGATATCTCCGGTAAGGTTGATGTCTCCCTTTACTTTACCCCGAATATCGGTAATCACCGACGGATCAATAAAGGCATTGGCAAACTGCAGGTCCATTCCTTTGAACTCCAGAATAAAATCGAGGTTATCGTGCTCTTTGTACGGGTAATAATAACCGGTGAAATCGAAGGTTTGATTCTTGAGGTACTTCAAGTCACCACTCATAACCATACGCTTGTTGTCGTTGTCCCACAATCCGTCAATAAACACATCGCCTATCGGTTCATTTTCAATCACCAATGCTTCTACTTCCAGCGCTCCTTCGG
>JBILJP010000476.1:0-3496 GCA_044377135.1 Fluviicola sp. | reverse complement strand
AATCAGGTGAATATTCAAGACGGAGCAGTGATTCATTGTACCTACGAAAAAACCAAAACCGTTTTGGGGAATAACGTTTCTGTGGGGCATAATGCCTTGGTGCACGGTTGTACGGTCGAAGACAATGTGTTGATCGGAATGGGCGCAATTGTGATGGATGATTGCTACATCGAATCAGGCAGTATCATTGCGGCTGGAGCTGTTTTGTTGGAAGGTACGCGCGTTGAAGCAGGTTCTATTTATGCCGGAGTTCCAGCTAAGAAAGTAAAGTCGATTTCCAAAGAATTGTTTGAAGGGGAAGTGATGCGCATTGCGAATAATTATGTGATGTATTCCGGTTGGTTTAAGGAAGATAAAGAAAATTCGGGCAGCCTGTAGTCCACCCGAATCTATCTGCTGTTAATCTAGGGTTTGGGTATTAAAGTCCTAAATAGGTTTTTAAGTCATCCGAAGTTTTAACGGAATCTGAAATATTTTCCATTGCCAGAGTGATTGCTCTCCGGTTTTGTAGTTTGAGTGCAGCGTATTTTTTGGCTGATAAGACATAAACGCCTTTCGATTCGGTAAACAGTAAAATGACACTTTTAGCAGTCGGATCACAGGTGATCATTGCCGGATTGAAGCTAAACGAACCGTTCACGTTTAAGTTGATCACACAGGCCACATTACCGTCATTGATTGGGTTTCCTGTTTTTTCATCGGTATAAGTAGGAGCAAAACTCAATTGCTGTTCGGTACGAAAGATCTGATCGCAATTAAAAACTCCGAAATTGGGTGAGTTGAGTCCTTTTACGAGAGCCGGATACGTATGTCCTGCATCAGCACCTTCTGCCAATAAGGTACTTTGTTCAAAATTATCATTCCCCTGTTTATTTTGATGAAACACGTGAATGGCAGGCTCAGGTAAGTATTGGTTAAACTCAAACAAATGTCGGCGGGCAATACGAATGGTTTTTGTTTTACGGATTTCCCCGCGAATGGCTCTGTGAATCATAGCTGGCTCGACTTTTTTCAGAGAATCGTATATTTTCCATTCACTGTCACTCAATTTTCGCTTTGTGCGCTTCCACCAAGGTTTATTGGCCGCGAGTGGTTGCTGATCCATTGCCTGCGGAACTGCTCTTTTCAGTTCTGCCATTTTAGGTTTGAACGCCACTGGATGTTTCTTTTCCCAGGTTCCTTTGGTGTCGTCCAGTTCATAAAAATCAACATTGTCTTTAACCTCCGTGCAGTTGAAATCAACAACTATCGGCTGGGTCAAGCGCAATTCTTTTCCATCTTGTGCACCGCGCAGTTCATACATTCCCACAGAATTGAACTGAAAGCGCTTACCGGCTTCATCGAAAGTCATCGGAATATCCGAAAAGGCAATTTGCGCGGCATTTCTGTATTCGGTATACGAAATGGTATATCTTCCAACAACTGGCGAACCATCAATATGAACCACACAATTGGCCGGAATATGAACCGCACTGCCCGAAGGATGATTAAAATCACCGCCTTGTGAATTGTCAACGGTGAACGTTTGTGGCAGATTGCTGTTGTCAACCAAGCCTTTCTTCAACGATTTTTCAGGCGTACTGTAATGCACGATAAAACCGTGAAACAGTTCTTTTGCTTCCTCACGAGATGCGGCACCGTTTTGTTCCACATACGTTAATGAAGGATTTGTCGCCAGTAATTCCGGATAGGTTTTTCTGAATTGCTTCATTCGCGCTTCATTCAATTGCTGTTGGTTGAATGCCGGATTGAGTTTATTGGCGCTGTAAACCAATTCGATACTGTCTATTTTTTTTCCGTCCAATTGTTTCAAGGCAGCCACATCTCTGAAAAGCGCTTTGTTGAACGACATCGGAATCAATACCTGATCTTTGGCCGATTGATTTATTCGGGCTACTTTTTTTGTGTTTGAATCCGGTGTTTGACCATTGGAGTTGATGGATACGAAGACCATCAAAAAGATGAAGATGATATACGGTTTCATATGCGTTGGTTTTGATATGAAGTATATGTCAACAACTAAAAAAAGTAATCCTTAAAAATGCATTTAATGAAAACAGATGGCTAAAAAAGTAACTTTGTACTGCACCAACCGATAGCAAAAATGCACGATATACAATATAAGAAAGACGTTGAATTACTGGTAGATACCTTCTATTCGGCCGTATTAAAAGATGAGCAATTGGCACCGTTTTTTACGCACCTTAATTTTGTGGAACATTTACCGAAAATGGTTCATTTTTGGAGCTTCGTTTTGTTGGATGAACCTGGTTATACCACCAATGTCACCGAAAAACACACCGGCATGAAGCTCAATAAAGATTTATTCGACCGATGGGTGCACTTGTTTCACGCAACCGTAGATCAATTATTTGAAGGCGAAAAAGCGCAACTGGCAAAAGAAAGGGCTACAGTTTTGGGCTGGACAATGGCGAGTAAGTTTAATAGTTGATTCGTTTTTTTAGTTGGTAAGTTGGTAAGTTGGTAAGTTGGTAAGTTGGTAAGTTGGTAAGTTGGTAAGTTGGTAGATTTTAGAAACTCATCAAACTCAAAAAACTCACGAACTCAAAAAACTCACAAACTCAAAAAACTGAAAAACTCAAAAAACTACCGCAACACATTCACGTGCCCCACCAATTTTTGCTGGCCTTCCCAAACAGAACAAGGCGTGTATTTCACCACGTAGGTATAAATCCCTGAAGGAACGAATTCGCCTTTGTACATGCCGTCCCATTCTTCATACTGATCGAAGGAAGTAAACATCAATTCGCCCCAACGATTAAAAATGCGCATTTCCCATTCAGAAGCGTCTAAGTACGATTTGGCGTAGAACGTGTTGTTATAATCGTTTCCATCCGGCGTAAATGCGTTTGGAATGTAAACGGTAAACGGCTCAATGATAATTTGCTGGCGACTCGAATCGGTACAACCGAACTCATTCGTAGCGATCTGTAGCGGATAGTGTGTTCCCGAAGTCAGGTACATATAAATCGGATCATCGAGCGTAGAAGTCGGTGAATCTTCGATCAGTTCGTTGGTGTCGTCAAAATTATACCACACCGAAATAGCTCCTTGCGATTGATCGTTGAATGAAATGGTCGAATGACAAATATCCGTTGTTGGCGGATTTACCGAGAAAACAGAAACCGGTCGCGGATGCACATTGATGAGGTCATTGCGTGTAAGCGTGAGTGTTTCAATACAACCTTCCAAGGTGTGTACTTGCAACGTTACCGGATATTGTCCGGGCTGTGTGTAAACATGCATCGGATTGGCTAAGGTGGATGTGCTCCCGTCGCCGAAATCCCACAAATAATACAATGGTGTATCCGAAGTACATGAATCGATAAACTGAGCCGGAAACGGAACGCATTGTAAACCGTTCACCAACCCGAAATTGATGGTCGGTTCTTTGAAGACAAATAAAGATGAACTCGCACTTTGACTGCAGGAAAGAAAACTTGCTGTAAGAGTTACGTTGAATTGTCCGGGTTGA
>JBILJP010000475.1:0-3498 GCA_044377135.1 Fluviicola sp. | reverse complement strand
TCATCGGGAAAGCCTTGCTCTTGCCGTTTACGATATTATCAATGTAATTTTTCTGGAGTAAAATACCATCTTTTAGCGAACCAATACTTTGATTGGATCCCGAATCGGTATTGCCGATATTTCCCGGATTATTGGTTTTGTAAGATCGTGAACCTTTCTTGAAACCTTCGTGATAAGCCATGATGGTGAGTAACAATCGTAAACCTTTGGTTGCATTAGGAATGGCTTGCGAAAATGCCGGCAAATATTCTTGCGTGATTTCAGCATTGAGGGTGATTTTCACCGATGAACTATAGGGTTTTCCCGGAAAAGTACTTCCCTCAATCACTACATCTTTGTAGGTTTCATCAAAACCACTGGCACCTTTACTTCCCGATGAAGTTGACGAACCTCCGGATGGTGTTCCCAAGCCCATTTTAGCCCAGGTCTTGTCTCCAACTATTCCGTCGGCTGTTAAACCGTTTGCCGCTTGCCACGTTTTTACTCCAGCCTCCGTGTTCGAACCAAAAATACCATCAGCACTCAGTTTTAAAAAACTTTGAACTTTTTTTACATCATCTCCTTTAGATCCTTTTTTCAATAGCATAATAGTGGGTTTGTCTGACCAGCTTTGTTGCCGATCGAATCAAAAATAAGGAAAAATGCTTTTAGTCAATACTCAAAAAAACGCTTGATTTACAATTCGTGAATTATTACCAGAATTTATTTTGATTAATTACTAATCATCTTATGATTATAAAATAACTTTAAATTCGTATCTTTGAAAACAGGAATGGAGAATGATTTCTAGCTGATTTCAATCAAAATTTCTAATCACATATAACACGAGCATGTCTAAAAAACAAGATGGATTCATTAACGGAAGAGGTGCTCACCTCAATCCTACCAACCGTTTTCAAAAAAACCAGGAAGGAGATTCTTTCCATGAATTCCATAGCGACGAAGATGCCGAACAGAGTGCACCAAAAACGACGTTTATTGATGTTTTCCCGAAAACAATTGTCAACAAACTCACTAGTCCCGACGTTGGTATGTATTATTCGTTGAATCCGTATCAGGGTTGCGAACACGGTTGTACGTATTGTTATGCCCGGCCAACACACGAATATTGGGGCTACAGTGCCGGAACCGATTTTGAACAAACCATTTTGGTAAAGAAAAACGCACCTGAATTGCTGGAAGAAGCGCTGCGTAAAAAGAAATGGGAAGTGAAACCCATTAGTTTATCCGGAAATACGGATTGCTACCAGCCTTGCGAGCGCACCTATGGCATCACACGAAAATTACTGGAGATTTTCCTGAAATACCGCCATCCGGTTTCGATCATCACTAAAAACTCGTTGATTGAACGCGATTTGGATGTGCTGACAGAATTGTCGAAACTGAATTTGGTGCATGTACTGATCAGCATCACTTCACTCAACGAAGAACTGCGTCGAAAACTGGAACCGAGAACTGCTTCGTGTGCCCGAAAATTGACGACTATCGAACGCCTGTCGGCACAAGGAATTCCGGTAACTGCTCTGCTCGCCCCGATCATTCCGGCCATCAATGATCATGAATTGTTTTCGTTGGTAAAGGCCGTGAGCGAACGTGGCGCTTCGAGTGTGCATTATCAGGTCGTGCGCTTGAATGGTCCGAACGGCGATATTTTCAAGAATTGGCTGCAACACCACTATCCCGACAGAGCCGAAAAAGTCATTCATCAATTGGAAGCATTACACGGCGGAAAAGTCAATGATAGCCGTTACGGAATTCGCATGAAAGGTGAAGGAGCTTTTGCACTCAACATAGAACGTCAGTTTAAAATTGCCCGTGAACGGTTTCTACCGCAACGATCGGGCGTGAAATTGCGCACAGATTTGTTTACAATTCCTGATGATAGCGGTCAGACCAGTTTGTTTTAAAAATCTATCACCTACTTCACTACAGGTAGATTTACGCTACCGGAAAACCGAGTGTTTCTAACCTGAAATATCCGGTCAATAACATCCATTTTTGTCACGTATTATTTTTTCTATTTACGAATATAAACGATCATGAGTTCACGCCTTCAGGTAAATGTTACCAACAATACCCAAATGCCTAATACGTTCATACTGTTTCAAAGAGATTCTTATGGAGGATCGTCGCAAGTATTTTCTACGGTTTGGCTTTCCCAAAGATTATACCCCAATTCACAAGGACAGTTTCAATGGGAACAAGTTTATAATTTCGTTTCAGGAAACACTGGTCAGTTAATGCCTGGAGTACAATTTAGGCCAAATGAGATGATAAAAACCGATCCGAATACAAATAATGCTATTCAATTTGGAAACAACGGTGGTGGTATCGGGTTCTCTAATCCGAGAAGTATATCCGGAGGACATTTCATGATTAACGCTGATGCTTCTGTTCCGCCTCAAGGTCAATATTCAGTTGGGATGGGAATGTCAAATTCTCCAGCGCTCATTACAACAGCAAGACCAAACATGAATTATCCGTTTTCACCCAATACGGAATATTGGATTGCTGTTGGAAATTATCAACTAGGTGAAGTACTTGATCCCTACCTTCAAAATGCCGGACGGATTGCATTTCCGAACGGTGTCACTAAAATGAATGTTGTTTTGAATATGAATAACGTCTTTACGATTACTCCTGCTTAATTCAGCAATACTGTACCAGACCTGTTCAATAAAAGAGCAGGTCTGCTTTTATTTTCAGAAGAATTGCCCCAACAGTGAACTTATCCAAGAAATAAATCTTGATTGTATTTCAATAGGTATTGTTTCAGCAATTCCAAATCGGTGGTTGAAACACCCAAGGTAGTTAACTTCTTTTGCCCCACAAAGAGCGTTACGTTGGTGGAGTTAAATGATTTACCGGCTTGACTTTGCATAACCACGGTTTGAAAACGCGTAATGGTTTGTGGCTCCAACATAATCTTTTTGTAAATCTCAGATTCTTTTATGACCCGCAATTTCAGGTATTGAAAGAGCAGAACACCGGCTATCAGTAAACAAAGTCCTCCGAATATTCCCAAACCGATGGCTACACCTGTAGTACTTTCCGAATCAAGAGAAGGTAAAACGATCATAAAAGCACCAAAGGCTCCAATAAATATTCCGACCCACAGACTTCTGTTGCGTGTTTTTTTGATGGCTTTTTCAATGAAACTCAAATCGGTCATGTCTAATCGAATCAATTCCGGCTCTGCTTCCGGTTTTCGATCAATAACAAAACCGATGGCAAACAAGATGGCGCCCAATATGGCCAAAAAACCTGCAAGTCCCCAATCAACAGGAGGCATTCCTTGTCCGCTTATTTTGAGTACATAGCCAAAATGATCGGCAATTTTACCTGCTACGGCAAAGAAAGCGAATACACCCCCCGAAAGTTTAAGGATTTTACCGAGTTTTTTCATTGGAAGAAGTTATCGATGGAGCAGTTATTTCAGCTCACTCCACGGTTTCTGAATCAATGCTTTAAATTCTTTTGCTTTAAAGGCATTGGCGT
>JBILJP010000474.1:0-3503 GCA_044377135.1 Fluviicola sp. | reverse complement strand
CGTCAATGACACAAACAGCTTGTGATTCTTACACATTAAACGGTACTACTTACACAACTACCGGCACTTATGTACAGAATCTTACTGCCGTTAACGGATGTGACTCAACGTTGACATTGAACTTAACGATTAACAATAGCAGTACATCATCTACTACGGTTACAGCTTGTGATTCGTACACTTGGACAAATGGAACGACATACACTTCATCGGGAACTTTCAGCCAAGTGTTGACAAATTCTGTAGGTTGCGATTCAACTGCGACGTTGGTATTGACTATCAATAACAGCACTACCTCAACCACAACTGCATCTGCTTGTGATTCGTACACCTGGACAAACGGTACAACTTATACCGCCTCAGGAACCTATTTCCAAACGTTGACGAATGGTGTAGGTTGTGATTCGACTGCTAGTTTGGTATTGACCATCAACACATCAACAAGTAGTGCAGACACTGTAATTACGTGTGATAGTTATGTATGGAGCGCAGATGGACAAACGTATACCACAAGTGGTGATTACTCGGCAACATTAACAAATGCTGCAGGATGCGATTCCATTGCAACGTTGAATCTGACACTTTTCTACGGTTCCAATACCAATGAAACTGAAACGGCTTGTGATTCATATATGTGGTCAGAAAATGGTCAAACGTACACTGTTTCGGGTAGCTACGTTGCTACTTACCAATCTGCTAACGGCTGTGATTCAACTATCACCTTGATTTTAACAATCAATAATAGTGTGTCAACTACCGAAAGTGTTTATGCATGTATTGATTATACGTGGCCGGTAACCGGAACAACGTATACAACAACAGGTATCTACAGCGATACATTGACAACTGTAAACGGATGCGATTCTATTTTGGTGTTAGATCTTACTATCACAGGCTTCCCTACTGCAGTTGCAACCGACAACGGTGATGCTACAATAACTGCTTCGGCAGGAACGGCTTACCAATGGATTGATTGTTCAAACAACTCAGCGATTGTCGGAGCGACTTCGCAAACATTGACAGTGACTCAAAACGGCGATTATGCTGTTGTGGTGACCAATGCAGGTGGCTGTTCGGATACGTCAGATTGTGTGAACATTGATTATATCGGATTGGTAGAACAACACACCGAAGCGATGAATGTATTCCCGAATCCAACAGATGCAACTGTTACCATTCAACTGAATGCAATTGATGCAAAACTTGAATTATTGGATGCCAGTGGAAAATTACTTAGTACAACTCGTTTCTCTAATGAAACCGTGTTGAACTTAACGGCATATCCGGTTGGTGTATACCTGATTCGTGTGAAAACGGCTGATCAAATTATTGTGAACCGCATTGTGAAGCAATAAGGATTGATACAAACTTCAATAAAGCCCCATTCATTTTAATTGGATGGGGCTTTATAATTAAATAGACATTACTTCGCTATTTCATTTTTGAAGACTAACCCCATGTATGGATCATAGCGTAACGCAAATAATATCAATTAACTACAAATAAAAACTATTGAGGAATATTATCCCTTTTTTGGACAACAGAGAATTTTAACTTAAATTCACCGTTTAAAATAGTTTAGTTAAACACTATTTCACGCATGAAAAAAACGCTTTCACTTCTAATATTATTTTTGGCTCTTTCAAAAATTTGCGTTGCACAAGGTACCTGGACATTTGCCGCTCCAACTGACGGTTCAGGTAGTAGCACTGCGGAAACAGGTCGATCGATCTGTGTTGATGCCAGCGGAAACACCTATATTGTGGGGGTATTCAATGGTTCTGGTGTTGCTACCGATTTTGACCTTAATAATTCAAGTACAAATACCTTTACTGCTAGTACAAATGATGGTTTTATAGCCAGTTACGATAGAAACGGAAATTTTCGTTGGAAAACAATTGTAAGTGGTACGGGGTCTGACTTTGGAGCCCCGGCAGGTGGAATTTGTACCAACGGCACCTTCGTATGGGTTGCTGGTTCTGCGAATGTAAGTGCAGGGGCACCAACGATAATTAGTAGTACGAATACGGTTACTATTACTTCTCCAGGTACTGGTGTTGACGCCTTTGTAGCAAAAATGAATTGTTCAAATGGTAGCGTTGTATGGCAACAAGGATTCGGTGGTACCGGAGCTAATGATTTTGCAATGGGTATCTGTGTTGATCCAAGTGGATGTGTTTATGTGAGTGGAGCCTATTCTTCTACTTTTACATTGGGTTCGGTTACATTTCCTGCTTTTGCAGGTACCATTTCTGATGTTTATATTGCAAAATTCACCCCTGGAGGTGTACTCCGATCTGTTCAAACCGGTGGATCAACAGTTCAAGATTTTGTAAATGCAGGTAGTGGAATTTGTTATGTTCCTGGTTCACCTCCTGCTATTGTGGCTACCGGGCATACAGGAGCAGCAACGTCTAGCTTTGGTGCATTTACAGGACTCACCAATACTGGAGTACTTGACGCTTGTCTAGTAGAACTTGACACTGCACTAGCAGGCTTTACAAATGCCTTGGTATTCGGTTCTACCAATTCAGATGAACTTCTCAGCGCAGTATATGATCCCTTTTCAGGAGGAGTGTTTGTTTCAGGATTCGCTTCTGGAAATATTACCTTCCCAGGTACAACCGCACTTACAGGTTTAGGATTACAAGACATCGTTATTGCACGATACTCCGTGGCAACTAATAACTTCGTGTGGTCATCTAATGCAGGTGGTGCAGCCAACGACAGAGGTTGGTGCGTTGCTGCAGATGGATATGGTGGAATCTTGCTTTCAGGACATTCTGCAGGAACATGTACTTTCAGTGGTTCTGTTTCAATGCCAGCTAATGGTGGTTTAAATGATTTATTTGTGACCCGATATAGCACATCAGGAACTCCTGTCTGGGTACTACCTGCTACAGGTCCAGGTTCTGAAGAAGCTCGCGGTATTGCAAGCTATGTAGAGACAACACCTTCTTATTCTCAAAACATTTTTGTAACTGGTATTACCAATACTTCAGGTGTTTCATTTGGAGCTTTTCCAGTAGGTTGTGACGGAGGAAATGACTTTTTCTTAGCTAAATTAACTGACGCTACTGCTCCACTTACAGCCACCCAATCTCAGGTAAATCTTACTTGTAATAACGTTTGTACCGGTTCTGCAACAGTAGTTGCAAGTGGCGGAACAGCGCCGTATACGTATTCTTGGTCGCCATCAGGAGGTTCAGGAGCTACAGCTTCATCACTGTGTGCAGGTAGTTATACTTGTACCATTACCGATGCCCTTTCTGCTTCCATAACAAAAACTTTTACGATTACGCAGCCTCCGGCAATAACGGTTACACCAGCTTCGCAAACCAACGTTTCTTGCTTTGGCGGAAGTAACGGTGCGGCTAGTATCAATACGCCAACGGGAGGTACTGGTGGTTTTACATACAATTGGACACCAGGTAACCCAACCGGTGACGGCACTACTTCAGTAACCGGGCTTACAGCCACAACATGGACTTGTACAGTAACCG
>JBILJP010000473.1:0-3510 GCA_044377135.1 Fluviicola sp. | reverse complement strand
AGCATCGAAATGCGCACAGACGAATCAGGTAAAACCGAATTTCATTTATTTGACAAAATGAATAGTCGTATTGATAAAAAAGTGGTTGCTGTGCTTTCAGATAAAACATATTTAAACCAATAATCGCGTTCCATCTTGAAAGCAACGATTCGTTTTTCAAGAAAACCTTCGGAGCCATGACGCGTCCGAAGGTCTTTGATCTAACCTACATGAGCCTAAACTGATGCGGTTGAACAGGTGTTCTTTCTTATTTGGTGGTGGTATATTTTCGTGATCGTGTAATGTTGATTCCAAGTGATAGTCCGTATGTTGTTCCGTATTTATTGAACGAAGCGTAGGCATTCAGCGGTACGTTTAATGCTCCCGGGCGAAAGGTTTTTCCTATCCCAACAACAAAATTCGACGAGAAATAAGCCGCTCCGCGTGTATCCGGTCGATCCGAATAGTTAAACTGATCGGCATTCATGACTCCTGCATTTGACAGATCAGAAAATGTGCGGAACGTTCCATCGTATTCAGTGGTTCCCGACAAGAGTTTTTTCACGGTTAATGAAGGTCCCATGGCAATTTCCCAAGCTCCTTTCCCGAAACGAACACCATGTAAAATGGCCAATGAAGGTACGGGGGTTCCATGTTCAATTCCGGCTACGTTACCAATGAATTCAAATAAAGCACTGAAATTTTCGCTTCCCACATATTGTTTTTCCAATTGATAACCAATGTTGAATAAAACAGGTACACCTCCCACTCCGCCTTGATCTTCCGGACGGGTAAAAAAGTCTGAATTTTCTTCCGTTACGATAGCAACGCCCATACGCGGACCAGAATTATTCATTTTGCCCAAACCGGTTGAAGCAGCAGGATTATCCTTGAAAATAAGCGACTTGGAAGCATATAAATCGGCCTCTATTTTCAGCATGCGGTAAATCATGATATCGGTCATACGGTTCAATTCACGCGGTTGATTCTCGAACTGCTCAATCTCATTCTGAACAATTTCGCCAGTATTCACATCTACAATTTTCATGGAAATCAAGATTCGGTCACCCAAGCCGTCGTAACTTGCACTCATAGCATAATCGGCGTTCAGTTCCTTTCCCGTGCGAATCAAACACTCTTTACCCATACAGGTTTTCACTTTATCCAAACCGATTTTCTCGGCCACATCGTAGCGGTCGTTCACCACGTATTTCTTTGAATTGACCAATGATTTGTAAATAATAGAACGCAAAATCTCGTCGTTGAACGAAATACCACGCACTTCAATTCCGCCGATTACCATAGAAGGAAGCGTTGTTTCGGATTGTTCCTGCGCTACCGATTTACCAATGGCGCTTGTGATGAACACCATCAAAAGTATTAGTCGACTTATTTTCATTTGTTTGGGTTTTATGTTTGCGTCACAAAAGTGGCCCGAAAGAGTGCCCGAATAAAAACGGAAAAGTGCGTTTGCGGTATCGAGAGTTGCGATAATCCGTACAGTGTTGGAATGATTGAAATGATCTGGCAAGGAGAACCTTTCGAACAACACGTTAAATAATTAAGTTTTACCTAAATCAAGTTTATTTAACTAAAACAGTGTTCGGGATATTCCGAACACCCGAATTACCGAATTCCGATATTCCCGAAATCCATTTCAGAATATTCCGTTCAAAATTCCACACTCACCGGAACAAGCCAACCTTTTGTCTTATCTTGTCGTCTGTACTCAACACGCTTGCGCATCACTTCATGAAATACCTATATATCACACTCATTGTCAAACTGTTCACTCCCCTTGCTCAGGCACAAGATTGGCTTGCCGGATCGAATGGCAACTTTGCCAGTGAAGCCTTGGATATTGCAGTAGATGGAAACGGAAACTCAGTTGTAATCGGTTATTTCAGCGGGCAATTACAATTCAACGATTCATCCATACAGGCTTCCAGCGGATTTTCAGATGCATTTCTGGCAAAATACAGTGCTACCGGACAGTTATTGTGGCTCAAAAAGTTCGGTGGAAATCAAATCGATCGTGGACAAAAAGTAGCCATCGACAACAGCAACAACATTTACATCACCGGATATTTTGCCGGAAGCATGCAAATGGGCGCCACAACGCTCAATTCAAACGGAGGATCACGCGATATTTTCACCGCCAAACTCACCACTAATGGTGGCGTTACCTGGGCCAGAAGTGATGGCGGTAGCGACGAAGAAATCCCTTACGGAATTGCTGTTGACGGAACCGGAAATGTGATTATTACAGGGAAATTCACCGGAAACACGACCATTGGAAGCACCTCTTACAGTTCGCAAATCAACCCGGCAAACGGTTCGCCAAGCGCCGATATTTTCATTGCTAAATTTTCAACCGCCGGAGCGCCTGCCTGGACAAAAAAAGGAAACTCGCGCGAAGACGATATGGGAATTGCGGTTACCTGCGACAACGCCAATAACATCTACGTCACCGGACAGTATTCCGATACCATGAATTTCATCGGGCAAACAATCAACAACCAGGTAATCAACGCCGGATATGTGGCCAAATTGACGGTGAATGGCGATCTTACGTGGTTTGACAAACTCGGTGCTACACAAACCTACGCCAGCGCTATTAAGATCAACAGCAACAACGAAATTTATACAACGGGAAATTTTCTGGGTACCATGTTCATTCAGGCAAATGCGGTGACCAACCAGTTAACCAGTCCGTACGTGAAGAAAATATTCCTGATCAAATTGGGAACCGCCACCGGAAATTACATCTGGGGAAGAGCACAAGGTTCTGATTCGGATCTTACCTCTCGCGGTTTGACGATCGATAATGCGCAAAACGTTTTTATCTGCGGTGATTTCCGTTGCAACTTTGATGAATACAGAGATTCAACCGACACAGGATTATGGAATACGGTTGGTTTCAGAGATATCTTCGTGAGTAAATTCGGCCCGGGTGGTGGAATGATCTGGAACAGACAATCGGGTGGTAAACGCGAAGATTTGTGTTATGCCCTGGCCAATGGCGGAAATGACAAACCCATTTTTGCCGGAAGTTTTGAAAATGATTTGTTCATCCCTACCGATGTTTACAACTTGACGAATCTTTCCGCAAGTCCCAACAACATTGTCTTTAACGGAGCCGGGGCCGGAGTAGGCTTTTTACAATACTCGATTTTAGGCGATTTATCGAAGAACGTATTTGTAGGAAAAGTCAACGACGTTACCAATCCGAATTACTACTATTACCAGCCGGGTGGCGGAATGGGTGTTCCGTATGATTCAATTCCACCAGATTTGTATCCGCAACAAGATACCATTGAGTTTTGTAATGCGATGTACCTGGCATTCCAGCAGCATGCCGATCCATATGTAGGTCCTGATTTTGATTTTTCATGGAGCGCCGACAACCTGGATGACGACCCTTATTTATATGTGGCGCACACCAACGAAATGGTTACGGTGACTTCTATTTCAATCGACGGTTGCTACACCTTCCATGATACCATTATTACCATTGCGCATCAAAGCCCT
>JBILJP010000119.1:0-12515 GCA_044377135.1 Fluviicola sp. | reverse complement strand
CGTTTACGCTCATTGGAGCCACAACACGTTCCGGATTGCTTACAGCGCCTTTGAGAGCTCGTTTCGGTATTAATTCACGTTTAGAATACTACGACACCAAAACGCTTTCATTGATTGTAGAACGTTCATCCGAATTGTTAGACATTCCGATAGATGAACGTGCTGCTTTTGAAATAGCCGGAAGAAGCCGTGGAACACCTCGTATCGCCAATGCAATTTTACGCCGCGTGCGCGATTTTGCCCAAATCAAAGGTGATGGAACCATCGACATTGCCATTACCCAACATGCTTTGGATGCTTTGAATGTAGATAAATACGGTTTAGACGAAATGGACAACCGTATGCTGAAGGTAATCATCGAGAAATTCAATGGCGGACCTGTAGGTTTAACAACCATTGCCACAGCCATCGGTGAAAATGCCGGTACGCTGGAAGAAGTCTATGAACCTTTCTTGATACAGGAAGGATTTCTCATGCGAACTCCACGCGGCAGAAAAGCTACCGAGAAAGCGTATAAACACCTTGGCTTGAATCTCGGTTGGGCACAAGGTGGTTTGTTTTAAGAAGGTGAACACATTCAATCATACTCAGCGCATCAAACAAAAAGCACTGGAACTAGGCTTTTCGTTTTGTGGTGTTTCTAAAGCAACCTTCCTGGAAGAAGAAGCACCGCGTTTGGAACGTTGGCTCTCTGAAAATCGCCATGGGAAAATGAGCTACATGGAGAACCATTTCGACAAACGCCTTGATCCCCGCTTGCTCGTTGAAGGTGCCAAAAGTGTGGTTTCACTCATGCTGAATTATCATTCCGAAGCAAAACAAGCCGATCAAGAAGCTCCCAAGATTTCACAATATGCTTACGGAACCGATTATCATTTCGTGATCAAAGACAAATTGAAGGAATTACTGCAATTCATTCAAGACGAAATAGGAGAAGTTGGTGGTCGTGTTTTTGTAGATTCGGCGCCTGTAATGGACAAAGCCTGGGCGCAGAAAAGCGGATTGGGCTGGATGGGAAAAAACACCAACATCATTCACCTGAAAGCGGGTTCATTTTTCTTCATTGCCGAATTGATCTTAGACCTTGAACTTGAACCCGACGGACCGATCAAAGATTATTGCGGAACGTGCACGGCTTGTATTGATGCTTGTCCCACGGAAGCCATTGTGCAGCCTTATGTAGTCGACGGCTCCAAATGCATTTCGTACCTCACTATTGAACTAAAAGACGCCATTTTACCAGAAGCTTTCCGATCTCAAATGGACAATTGGATGTTTGGCTGCGATGTATGTCAGGATGTGTGCCCGTGGAATCGCTTCTCGAAACCACATTCCGTTCCGGCTTTTCTACCCAATGATCAATTGCTACACCTTTCCAAAGCCGATTGGCAGGACTTAACCGAAGATGTTTTCCGTGAATTGTTTCGTAATAGTGCGGTGAAGCGCACGAAGTTTGAAGGCTTGAAGCGGAATATTGATTTCCTCAAACCGATGCGATAACCGACAGCATGTTACCATCCTGTTAATTTTCAATATTTTGGAATTCTATTCTACTTGATTCGTAGGATTTTTGTATTTTCCCTTGCAGAAAAAACCTACAATATGATTCAAGAAGAAGATATTGAAGCACCGGTTTCGTTGAGTCTTACCCCATATTCGGGTACTTGGACGAAAGTACAAGCGGCGCATCTACTACGAAGAACCTTGTTTGGACCTACGTTTGCTCAAATTCAACAGGCGGTTGCCGATGGGATGAATGCTACCGTTGCTCAATTATTGACGCTTCCCGCTGTTACTGAACCTTTGGCAGTTGATCCTGCCGAAACAATTGCAACTTTCGGAACATCTTGGGTGAACTCGGTATATCCGTCGAGTAATCAACCGGCGGTAAATAACGCACGCGAATATTCGCTCGGAGGTTGGATGATGGAACGCTTGAATCAGCCTACTGTGTCGATTCAGGAAAAAATGTGTCTGTTTTGGACCAATCACTTCGGGGCTACAGCTTCTTTTGATGCGCGCGGAGTGTATAACATGCATCAACTCTACCGCGCCAATTGTTTGGGTAATTTCAAGCAACTGGTAAAAGACATCACGGTAGATCCGAATATGTTGTTTTTCCTCAATGGAGTTTCCAACAATCAGTTCGCGCCGAACGAAAACTATGCTCGTGAGGTTCTGGAGTTGTTTACCGTTGGAAAAGGATTGCAGGTTGGTCCGGGAGATTATTCTAATTACACAGAGGCAGATGTTGCAGCCGGAGCAAAAATCTTTACGGGTTGGACAGTTGATGGTATGTTGAGCGATACACTCACAAGCCCGCAAGCTGTTTATTATCCAATTCTGCACGATGCAACTGTTAAAACATTGTCTGCCTACTTTGGAAATGCAACGGTGAACAATGCTGATAATTTAGAGTATTCAAATTACATCGATATCATTTTCCAGCAGCCGAATATGGCAAAATTCATCTGCCGTAAATTGTACCGTTGGTTTGTTAACTACGACCTTACTCCGGCAGTAGAATCAACCGTGATAGCAGATATGGCAACTACATTGGAAGCAAACAATTTCAATATTTTACCCGTGATGGATGAATTGTTGAAAAGCGATCACTTCTACGATGTCTCCATGTTGGGTACCATTATCAAGAATCCGTTGGAACACTTGTTTTCGATCTTGAATTCTACACACTCGGCGCCAAGTTTTGATTTGGCAACCAATTACGAGATGTATGTTAATGTCTATGCGTTTGCACAAACCTTGGGAATGGATTATTTCCGTCCGCCAAGTGTGGGTGGCTGGACGTCTTATTACCAGGCACCGTCTTATTCCCGTTTATGGGCCAATTCCAGTTACATCAAATTGCGTTTTGATTTGGGAACGTATCTAACCGTTTTTACCGGAATTCAAGTAAACGGTGAAACCTTAAAAGTAGATGCACTCGCGTTAGTGGATGGTCTTTCCATTCCGAATAATGCCCCACAAGTTATCGATGATATTGTAGATGTTTTTTGTCCGAAAGGATTGTCTGCCGTACAAAAACTGACGTTGAAAGCGTTGCTGACAAACGGGTTGCCTGATTTTGAATGGACAATACAATACGATGATTATGTTGCCAATCCGGGGAATGTTACGTTTAGTGATCCGGTGAGACAGCGTGTTGAGTTTGTATTGTACCGCTTATTCCAAATGCCCGAATTCCAAACAATATAGGTTTAATAAAGAATTGACGAAATGAAAAGAAGAAACTTTATACAATCCGCAGCTTTATCTTCTGTAGGTGTGCCTTTATTGTTGAAGGATTTTAAATTCGGGGCCATCACAAAAGAGCTGTTCAAAGTCTCTCGTACTGCAGAAGACAGAGTATTGATTCTGATCCGGCTCAATGGTGGAAATGACGGATTAAATACACTGATCCCGCTAGATCAATACGATAATCTGGTGATTCAACGACCGGATATTTTAATTCCGCAAAACCAATTGATTACCCTCGACGCTAACAATGCGCTGCATCCGGTAATGACTGGAATGGCCAATATGTTCAGCGACGGAAAACTGTCCATCCTTCAAAATGTGGGGTATCCCGAGCAGAATCGTTCACATTTCAGATCTATGGATATTTGGTCAACAGGATTGATGGATCCTGCAGGAACTACCGGTTGGTTGGGGCGACAGCTGGATCATAATTACCCGAATTTCCCTGACGATTATCCGAATGCATCTTATCCCGATCCGTTTGCGATCAGTATGGGGTATGAAGTTTCATCAACCTGTCAAGGATTGATGGCCAACTTCTCAACAACAGTTACAAATCCGTTTGATGCATTTAACCTACAGGAATCAAGCCAGTTGAATGACGGAACATACTATGGTTCGCACATGGAATATTTGGCGACAATGATTGCGCAAGCCAATGATTATGGGGCGGCTGTAAATACCGCTGCTAATAACGGGAATACGCTTTCTGCCTTATATGACGATAACAACCCGCTTGCGGTACAGTTACGTTATGTGGCTCAAATGATTTCAGGCGGTTTGCAAACCAAAATTTACATAGTAAACATCAACGGTTTCGATACGCACGATTCACAGATAGAAGATCCGGGAACACCAGCAGTGGGTATCCATGCCAATTTGTTGAAATCGGTTTCGGATGCTGTAGCTGCTTTCCAGGATGATTTGAATCTACTCGGCTTAGAACAACGCGTTGCCGGGATGACATTCTCCGAATTTGGTCGTCAGGTTGCTGCAAATGCAAGTTTGGGTACCGATCACGGTGATGCAGCACCTTTGTTCTTATTCGGAACATGTATCAGTTCCCAGATTATCGGTCCAAATCCTGTAATCAGTGATCAAATTGTTGATCAGGCAGGTATTCCGATGCAGATTGATTTCCGGGATGTGTATGCTTCCGTTTTAAAAGACTGGTTTCAAGCAGATCCTACGGACATTCAGGCAATGTTTGAACACACAGTGAATTTTATTCCGGTGTTGGATTCATGTAACCTTGGAATCAACGAAAACAAACTGGCTGGCGAAGATGTAGTGATCTTCCCGAATCCGTGTGGTGAACAAACGACCATTCGCATGAATTCGAAAAACGAACAAGTAATCATTCAGGTACGTGATTTATTCAACCGCTTAGTGGTGGATGTCTGTTCTAAATCATTCAACGAAGGTTCTCACGATATTCCGGTTACCTTGGGTGATCTTCCTTCGGGAGAATACCTTGTTGTGGTAGTAAAACCGTCAGGAAACTTTACCAAACGTATCGTGAAGGTGAAGCACATCTAATAATAAAGACTCATAAAATCGAAACGCCCGTTTATCTTGATAGATGGGCGTTTTTATTTTTTTTGGATGTCTCACCCCTACGGGGCGATGCCTAACTGTTGATTGGATTTCTAAGAAGTGTTGTCCCTACGTGACAATAATGAAGCTATTATTTATCCTAATAGACCAATAAACACTCTTCACTTCCTTCACGGAAGAATGGAAGTAGCTGCAATATTTCGTGTTAGATTGGTATAAAACAATTTGTTATAATCTTAAGTCGCGTAACTCGGCTAAATACACTATATCAACACGCTCTTTGTGAGTCCCGTAGGGTAAATATCGTAGCAAAAAGACCCGCGTAAGCACGTTTTGCCCCGTAGGGTAAAGACAATCATTATGCACGTTTAAAACGTTTCCATATACCAATTACCTTCAACACAAAAGGCGCAGGATAAATCCCACGCCTTTCGTTCTTATTTAAGTTGGCAAGCTATACTCGTTTATTTTCCACCTCGGCCGCCTACAGAAGGTTTCGGAGCAGGTGCCGGAGCTGGAGTTGCTCGCGGTGTTGGAGCTGGTGCAGGTGTGTTGCGCACTGGCTCAGGCCGCGAAACCGGTTCCGGACGTGGTGCCGGCGGATTGTATCTTGGCTCTGAACGTTGTGGTTCAGGAGAGCTTGGTCTCGGAGATGAAGACGATCCGTTTCCGCTGTTACTTGAACCAGAATTGCTACTTCCGCCAGCTGATTCAAACAAACGACCCAATCGGTTGCGTTCAGGTTTTTCTTCAACAGGCACAGGAGCCGGATTTTTCGGAGTATCAACAATAACCGGAGTCGGTTTTTCAGCCGTTCCTTTTGCGTCTACCGGTCTTGGGCTTGCAGTTCCTGAAGTAGGTGTTTCGCGATTTACGGTATTCGGTGCAGCATTATCACTTCCAATAGGTTGTTTGTCTAGTGGCAATGCGCCATTACCGTTGTTCACTCCACCTTCACCTTTACCCGGAGTCGAAGCCGTTTCTCGTGGTATTCTTCCACTGCCCGGATTAACGTTTGGTATTGGTTTTGTAATCGGTGTATGGTTAAAATCTCTTGTATTGTCAACAATTACAGGGCGAGGACTTGGAGGAATGTTTACAAAGCCTTGGTCATAAATACAACCGTTCATGTCAATGGCACTTACACCGTTTCGTTCGCAATTTCTGCGTGCGCGATCACGTTGATCAGGTGTTAAGTCAGCCAATGTATGATGTACACGCGGGAAACTTTCATCTGTATACGTAAGTGTACTTTGACCGAATCCGTAATCGAACAATGAAGTCGGTTGATCAACTCTCCATGAACTGGCAAAATCTTTCGACAGCCAGGCAAGGTATTCGCGCTCCATGTCTTGAGCTGCCGGGTCGTTGGTATTTCCAAAAGTATGGAAAGCCAGGTTATTCGGACGGCTTGCTCTGCCACGCGTTTCAAAATCGTCGGAACTTCTTCCGTTTGCATTTCCAAGAACGCCTTCATATGTGTCTCCGCATGGGAATACCTGTACCGAAACGTTGATGAACGAAAAAGATCCGTTGTGAACGTCTAATTCTGCCGTTTCACCCGTAGGCCAGGTTACCAGATAGTTGTTGCGACCACTTTTGCGCACCGTTCCACCATGTGGTAAATAATAGGTCAGTTCGTCAACATAAAGCGCCTCGCCGTTCAAACGAACTGGAGTAGAGGTGTTACCGTCTGGTTTTTCTTGTGCGTAAACGCAAAAACGGTCACCTGCCACATTCATTGCAACAGCTGTGTTAAGTGAGATGTCATCTGTTTGAGCGCGTTGACGCGTTTGCACTTCCATATTACCGGAAGACGATTTCACCAAAACAAATTCACCAACTGTTTGAAACGAATAACTGGCACCGTCAAACGATGAAAGATGCGGATCGCCATACGTTCGTCCCATTACAGGCTTACAATTGGCTCGCTGAAGTACAGACGAAACCTGCGTCCATGATTGTCGGTCGGCAGTAGTTGCAGTACCGTTGTTGGATTGTGCTGTTGCCGTTTCGGCAATGGCATTGCGTGTTGAAGCAGGAACTACTTTCAACATTTCGAGTGGAGTGAAATCTTCCGGGAACATACGATCCGGAATGGGTTCATTCTTCGTCATGGCAACTAAACTCGATGAGAGCCATTCACCGCGTACGGGATCCCAGGAAACCAGTTCTTTGCGAACTACTTCGAAATCTTTGGTGAATTGTTCTTGAGCTACTGCATGTGAACCGAATAGTGCGGTCATCGCAAGCAGACTGATGGGGATGTATTGTTTAATCATAGCCAAGGATTTTAATGATGATTTAAAACAAGCAATAAGCATACCGAAGATGTTTAGAAACAGCATAACTGTTTGTTATTTCACAATTAACCAAATAATAACAGTTAATTACACGGGAATTCGCTTTGTATTCAATCGTTTAACGTTCACGCTTCGCTGTTTACACTAAAAGTACGACCTTTTTTGCTATTGTTCTAAACCCGCGAAAAATGCTTTTTCCTGCTTCGGTCTAAAATGCGGGAGATGTTAAGTAAATCACTACTTTTGCGGTTAGTATTTGATAGAAAAAACATGAGTTTATTGATAGTAGGAAGTGTAGCCTTCGATGCGATTGAAACACCTTTCGGAAAAACAGATAAGATTATTGGTGGTGCGGGTACGTTCATCGCCCTTTCCGCCTCCAATTATGTATCCGATCAGCGTATCGTTTCGGTTGTTGGTGAAGATTTCCCACAAAGTATGTTGGACTTGCTCCAAACAAAAGGGGTGAATCTGGATGGTTTGCAAATCAAGCAAGGTGAAAAAACCTTCTTTTGGTCGGGGCGTTACCACAATGATATGAACTCGCGTGATACTTTGATTACCGAGTTGAATGTGTTAGAACACTTCGATCCGATTATTCCGGAGGCATACCAAGGTGTTGATTATGTGATGTTGGGGAATCTCTCTCCGCAAGTACAGCGCCAGGTGATTGAACGTTTGAACGAGCGTCCGAAATTGGTAGCAATGGATACCATGAATTTTTGGATGGACATCGCTATGGACGATTTGAAACAAACATTGAAGCTGGTTGATGTGTTGTTTGTAAACGATGAAGAAGCTCGTCAATTGTCGGGCGAATACTCATTGGTAAAAGCAGCGAAAGTGATTCGTGCAATGGGCCCACATACCTTGGTCATCAAAAAAGGTGAGCACGGCGCATTGTTGTTCCAGGACGAAAAAGTATTCTTTGCACCGGCATTGCCATTGGAAGAAGTATTCGATCCAACGGGAGCCGGAGATACCTTTGCAGGTGGTTTTATGGGATACATTGCCGCAACAGGAGACACATCGTTTAACAATATGAAACGCGCAATTATTGCCGGTTCGGCATTGGCTTCGTTCTGTGTAGAGAAATTTGGAACGGAACGTTTATTGGATTTGACAAAAGAAGCAATTGAAGCACGCATAGAGCAATTTGTTGCGTTGACGGATTTTGATATGGTAGAGACGGTAGGATAAAACCGAAGAAGTTATGGAAAAGTTGGCATTTATAGAAGCGTTAAAAGCATTGACATCACAAGAAGATCCGTTAGCGGTAAGTCGAGATGTGAGCGAATTGCGCACCAAATTTGATGATGTGGTGTTGGAAGAACAACGCAAGTTTCAAGTTGCTCAGTTGGAAGCGCGCGAACGTGGTGAAGAACCTCAGGAAGCAGAAGAAGACGATGTGCGCGAACAATTTTATGCCATCTATACCGAATACAAAGACCGCAGAAATGCTGCTCAGCAATCGAAGAAAGATGCCGAAGCTACTCACTTGCGTGAAAAACGTGCCTTGATCGAACGTTTGCGCAATGTTATTAAAACCGAGGAAAACATCGGTTCGGCATTGACGCAGTACAAAGAGATTCACGATGCATGGAAAACCATTGGCGATATTCCGCGTGAAAAACGCCAGGAAGTGCAATCGGAATACTCACGCTTGTTGGAAGAGTTTTTCTACCACTTAAAGATTTACCGTGAATTGCGCGAACACGATTTGCACCGCAATCACCAATTGAAACTGGAAGTTGTTCAGAAAATCCAGCAATTGGATAAACTGGAGCAAATCAAAGAAGTAGAAGCGGCGATCAAAGCGTTGCAACATGAATGGGATGAAACCGGACCAGTTAACAACGACGATTGGGAAACGCTCAAAACAGCTTATTGGGATGCCGTTCGTGTAGTTTATGCGCGCATTCATGCATTCTATGAAGAGCGTCGCAGCGAATTGTCCGGAAATCTCGAAAAGAAAAAAGAAGTTGTAAAACGAGCTCAAGAACTGATTGCCAAACAAGGTGAATGGACTGCCAACAAAGATTGGGAACAGGTAACCGAACAATTATTGGCTCTTCAGGAAGAATGGAAGTTGATTGGTTTTGGTCCGCGCAAGGAAAACGAAGAAATCTGGAAAGAATTCAGAGGTATTTGCGATAGTTTCTTTACCGCTAAAAAAGCATTCTTCGATGTGTTGCGTTCGCAATTCGACGGATTGGCTTCTAAAAAACAAGAGCTGATTGATAAAGTAAACGGACTGAAAGATTCTACCGATTGGAAAGCTACGACTGAGCAAATTTTGAAAATCCAGAAACAATGGAAAGAAACAGGAAATGCAGGTCAGCGCAACGAGCAAAAATTGTGGAAAGAATTCCGTGCGGCATGTGATCATTTCTTTACGGCCAAACAAACGCATTTCGCAACTCAAGATCAGGAATTGGCTGGTAATTACGACGCTAAAATTGCCTTGATCGAGCAAATCAAAGCGGCACAGCTTTCCGAAGATAAAAGAGAAGCTCTGGCACAGTTGAAAGAATTCTCTACAGCGTTTATGGCAATCGGTTTTGTGCCAATGAAACAAAAAGACGCGGTTTACAATGCGTATAGAGATGCGCTAAACAGTCATTACCAAAAATTGAAGCTGGAAGGCGAAGAGCAGGAACGTGTGTTGTTCCAGGCGCGTGTTGATACATTGAAAGCCAATCCGAATGCCGACAAGATGTTGGCGCGCGAACGTGCCGATTTGTTTGATAAAATGCACCAGTTGAAAGCTGATATTTTGCAATACGAAAACAATCTTGGCTTTTTTGCCCGTTCCAAAGGTGCAAGCGCTGATGCATTGCGCAAAGAAGTTGATCAGAAAATAGAAGCTGCAAAACGCAAAATAGAAGATATTCAGCGTAAAATCAAGCAATTATAACACATGAATAGAGCGATCAACATCCTCTTATTAGTTGTTGCGTTTCCAACGATGGCCTTTGCCATTATTGTGGGATTCGATTTACCGATAGAGTTTTTGCACACAACCGGCGAGCAACTAGGATACCGGAAAATTATTTTTATCTGTTTTGCCGCTCTTTCGTTGATCCTTATTTTACGTCGCTCTTCAAGCCGTTGGGTGGGCGTGGGTATGACACGTAAACCGGAACGTTTCATTTGGTGCACCGATGTTGGTCGTGAACGCAAAAAACAAGTACGCATGTACTTAATCATTGAATCGGTAATTGCCTTGATTTTTGCCTTGGTGATTTACCGTGTAACATCCGAAGCGTGGCCTATTGCAGCTGTTTACGGATTGTTATTCCTGGATCAATTGGTGTTTTTGTTGGTAGCTATGCCTTGGTTCCGGGTTGGAGTGACGCAAAAAGCAGTGGTTGTAGCAGATCGGGAAGTGAAAGTCTTGTATTTCTCAGGATTGCGCCGCATTGAATCGCACCAGCAAACCATTTATTTCGAATACATCGAAGAATTGCAGTTGTTTTTCCCGACCAATTGTATCCCCGAAGGAAAATACGGCGAATTCCGCGCAGCATTGGAAACGCGTTTGAATCGAGATCGTGTTTATTTCTCTGATAAATTCAAGGAATTATCTTAGTGATTAGGAATGGTTCAATTTATCAGAAAAACACTATTCGGACCAAGAGAGAAAATTATTTTCATAATCATTCTATTATTGAATTTAATTCCGGTGTTGTCCGGTAAATTTTTTCCAACTCTTGACGGGCCTGCGCATTTATATAATTCTCATCTAATCAATCATTTATTGTTTGAAGAATCATCTTCGTTGAATGATTTTTTCACACTTAATCCTGAGGCGGTCCCCAATTGGACGGGACACATTATGCTCTCCTTTTTTGGATCATTTCTTCCAGCTTTTGTTGCCGAAAAAATTTTGTTGCTTTTTTATTTGATTGGACTTCCGTTAGGGTTTAGAGTTTTAGTATTGCGCTTAGCACCCGACAATCGTTATTTGAGTTATCTGATTTTTCCTTTTACCTACTCCTTTATCTTTTTCCTCGGATTTTATAATTTCTGTATTGCACTGGTTTTTCTGATGTTTGCCTACAATTTTTGGTTGAAACATGAGCATCAATTAACCCGGTTGAGAGTAGTACAGTTGATGCTTTATATGATTGTCATCTACTTTTCTCATGCCTTTGTTTTTAGTATACTGTTGCTTTTAATTGCATTGCAGGCAACGTTGAAAACTGTTTTTGAGATTTCAGAAAACAAGAAAAATTGGAAACCGCTCATTGCTGGTCTTCTAAAGAAATCACTTCAGGTATTTATTGCTGCGTTGATTCCGCTATTGTTTTTTGCTTATTACGTATATAAGCGTCAAGTAGAAAGTCACCAAGAATTTATTCCTTACAATGAATTGATTCTTTGGCTCAAAAATATGCGACCGATTATTTCAATGAACATCATTGATGAGGAGGTTTACACTAAAAAGTTGTTACGTATCTTAATTCTGTTAGCTTTTTTGGCTGCAATTAACAGGATCAGATCAGTGATCATTCATCGGAAAAAGAGAGAATCTAAAAGTGTTTTTTATGGTTGGGCTACTTTGATTGATGTAAAGGATTACTTAGTAGGCATTTCTCTGATACTGCTCGTATGCTTTTTTACAATGCCTGATTCAAATGTTTATGTTGGGTATGTCACCACGCGTTTGGGGCTACTCTTTTTTATGTTTGCGTCTCTTTGGCTAGCAGTTCAACATCTCAATAAATGGATTTCACTAATCGTTGCTTGTGGCGTGTTGTATTGCCATTTTAACTTGAATGATTATTATACCCCTAGGGTGAAAGCCTCAAGCTTAGTCGCTTCGGAATGTGCGGCGATGGCGAAGTATATTGAACCGAATAGCGTTGTCTTGCCACTTGGTTATTCTACAGAATGGTCCTACGGACATTTTTCCAACTATTTAGGAATCGAAAAAAATGTGGTAATTCTTGAAAATTATGAGTGTACAACCGGTTATTTTCCAGTGACATGGAATTTTAGTAAAATGCCCGGAGTATCATTCGGAGATAGTAGTTTGCGTCAGTTTCCATGTGTGACACAAATAGATAATAAATTACAAGGTCAGGTGAAGGCTGATTACGTTTTTGTTTTGGGGGATATCAAATCTAGAACAGATTCTTGTACAATTGAAGTAAACAAGCATCTCAACCATTTTTATGATCGCTACCGAACTGGTAGATACTGTTCTTTGTACCGTTTGAAACATTAGTAAATAAATGGGGGCATTTCTTTGGAAGCAATTTTGCAAGAATCGAGCTATACTTTTGGTTGGTAGTTGCTGCTTTATTGCAACAATTACCTGGTCTCAAAGTCTTGATTTGAAGTTGTTGGATAAATTGAACGGACCCGTTCAGCCGTCGTATGACAAACCGT